>JAUIMA010000034.1 GCA_030432675.1 Candidatus Hydrogenedentota bacterium
TCTGGCTCATGCCGGATATCGTGATGCAGGCCGTTCGGAATGGTTACCCCTTCGACTATCAGGTGCCGGAGAATTCGCCGGTGCTGACCGATGGTATTGCGATCGTGGCCGGTGCGCCCCACCGGGAGTGGGCGGAAAAGTTCTATGACTTTGTCACCACCGAGGAGGCGTTGCTGCATCAGGCCGAAGCCTATGCCAAGCTGCCGGCCCGGGGCGATATCGATCCGGGTAAGCTGCCCCCCAAACTGGTGACCCAGCGCATTATGCCCATGCCTATCAATTGGACGGACTTCGCCGCCAACGAAAAGGCCTGGTGTGACCGCTGGAAAACGGAAGTGTTTGACGCCCCATGAGCAGTGTGCGCCTCGAAAATATTCGCCGTGTCTTCGCCGAAGGGGGCGGCATCCGTGATTTCACCTGCGATATCGCTCAGGGAGAATGCTTTGCCATGTTGGGCCCGTCGGGCTGTGGGAAGACCACCACCCTCCGAAGTATCGCCGGACTGGAGACCCTGGATGGGGGCGCGATTTATTTCGGTGACCGGGATGTGACCCACGAGCCACCCGAAACGCGGAAGGCCGCCATGGTCTTTCAGAGCTACGCCCTCTTTCCCCACATGAACGTCTTTGAAAACGTGGCCTTTGGCCTGCGTGCCCAGAAAATGGACAAGGCCCTGATAACGCCCCGGGTAGAGGAATCGCTCGCCCTGGTGCAGCTGGAAGGGTTGGGTAAGCGGGCCGTGACGGAGCTCAGTGGGGGACAGCAACAGCGGGTGGCCCTGGCGCGCGCGCTGGCGGTGCAGCCGGAAATTTTATTGCTCGATGAGCCCTTGAGTAACCTGGATGCGGAACTGCGCTATGCCACCCGGGAACAACTGGGTGCCCTGCAGAAGAAGCTGGGGATAACCGCCATCTACGTGACCCACGACCAGGAAGAAGCCCTCGAACTGGCCGACCGCATCGCCGTGCTGAAAGACGGTGCCTGCCACCAGATTGGTACGCCGAAAGAAATCCTTGAAGCGCCCGCGACGGAATTTGTGGAGCAGTTCATGCGCCGACAGCGTGCCCTCATGGGCGGCTGACGCACGATTGACCTGCGTGCCCCTTGTGTCAGGCAGGAATGCCTGACCTCCTGTTGTTGGTCTGCCCATGGAGCGCCGTCGGCCCGACGGCATCCGTGCACCGCACGGACAGCGGTCTGAAGACGTGGGTACGCGTCTGCTGATTTCATAGGACCGTAGACATTTTTCGTGACACGTGATGTATTTCCTACGTGCCCTTGCCTCGGACGGGAGCGTCCAGGCTCCTGGGGGTTATTCCGGCAGGTTATTGCGCAGGAAATCGCGCACGTTGCCGCCCATCATCTTCCCGATATCTTCGTCGCTGTAGCCTGCTGCAAGGAGGGCTTCGGTAATCAGGGGGAACCCGGTTACGTCGAAGGGTGCGGTAATGGCCCCGTCAAAATCGGAACCCAGCGTAACGTGATCGGTGCTCACCCGGTCAGCCACATACTTCATGGCGGCCACGGTGGCAGTGGCGTCAGTACCACAGACTGCGGTCTTCCACAGGCCAATGCCGATGAGGCCGCCTTTTTCCGCGATGGCATCGATGTGCGCGTCGCTCAGATTGCGGGGATTGTCACAGGTGCCCCGGACGCCCGTATGGGAGACCACCACGGGCCGGGACGTGAGGGCCAGGATGTCGTTGATCATGGCAGAAGATACGTGGGCGAGATCGATGATGATTTCCCGGGCATCCATTTCCGCGATAATCTCCCGTCCGAATTCACTCAGGCCTTCACCCGATTCCCCATGGGCCGAGCCGCCCATTTCGTTGTCGAAGAAGTGAGTGGGCCCCATCATACGATAACCCGCCTCTATCAATACGTCGAGGTTGTCGGCATTTCCCTCCAGACAGTGAAGCCCTTCGATACCAAGAAAGGCACCCAGCACGCGGGGATTCTCCGCACGCCGCGAGAGAAGTTCGTCCACATCGCCCCGAGTGCGGAGCAGCAAGAAATCCGAATCCTCTTCTGTGAGTCGGTGCAGCCGTTCGGCCTGATAGAGGGCCCGCTCTTTGAGGGAGCCCCACGTCCGCACGGGCCACCGTTGGGCCATGACGAGTTGGGTAATCTTGTCCCGTGCGTCGGAGGCGTTGGCGTGGATGTTTTGTCCCTCGGGGGATTTAGTGACAGCGGTAAAGGCCTGGATGGCCACATTGCCTTCGCGGAGTCGGGGGATATCGACCTGGCCCCAGCGGCCCTTGCGGGAGAGGTTCCGGGACCACAACAGGCTGTCGGCGTGGAGGTCGGCTATGACGAGGGACTGGTGGAGGGTAGTAGCTTCGGTGGAAACCGTGTAGGGAGGGGTAGTGCGAACACCGTTCATGTTTTTGCCCACGCTGCCGGGAAGGATTCCGAAGACATAGACGGCGGCACCGACCAGGGCAATGAGGCCGGCGACGAGGAATCGTTTGAACCATTTCATGGGCGGGGCTCCTTGGGATTGTCTCATGTCTTCATAGCGTGCGGTAGTTACAGAGTTCGACTATGTCTCGGGATATCGATTCCTGCCAGCGAGTTCTTAGCCGAAGTTCCCGATGATTCCCCTCCTGGGAGGGGTTAGGGGTGGGTTGCGTCGCCAATCGTGACTTGACCCACCCCCGGCCCCTCCAAGGAGGGGAGTTTTTTACACTATCTCTTGCGGTTTTCTCAGAAATTAACTGACCCAACGTTACCAATTAATCCGCTATAGCTATTGCTGCAACGCTATCTCGTAGCTTTCGCCACCAAAGGTGATGCGCACCGTATTTCTTTCGGCGTTTTCCTCAAAGAAGGTGTTGTCGTAGTAGCGGCGAGGCGCCAAGTCCACGGGGTCACCATCCTTTAAGGGCACCCGGGCTTCCTTCAGGAAGAGCTCCAGACGGGTCTCTGTGCCTGTGCGGTCCGGAAAGCGATAGGTCAACTGGCCGTCCTCCGTGGCCCACCTGTGGCCGGCAAGGTAGTCCGCGAAATCATCCAACGTGGCGAAGTTAGCCTTCCGGCCCGTTACCAGGGCGACAGGGTCGAACGCCGATCCGGTACGAAGCTCGCGGTCGTTCAGCCAGGTGACAGGGTCTTCCGTCTGCTGGAAAATCCGGAGGGCGGCATAGCTGTCGCCTTCTTCCAGGATACGCCAGCCCTTCCGTTCGACGAGGCGGTCTTTCATGCCGGTGGCAAAACAGACCTTCAGGCCCGTGATGGGGGGATAGTTGCGATTGGCCTGAAGGAGCAGTACGTTTTCATGTTGGACGGCGATGTGTTGCACGTACGTTGTGGAAACGGCGGGGTCGTTTTTCGCCACCTTGCCCTCGCACTCGAAGTAGATGCGCGCGTCGGGGCCCGTTTTGAAGGTGAGGCCCTGCCACAGGTTCTGGGTCGATATGGCGGCATAGCGCCCATCCGCCCGCTCCGGTTCCGCCGGGTAGATTTGATAGTCCTCCCGCAGGGCCGGGTCGAGGGTGTAGGTGCCCAGGATATGGTCGGGCGTGCTCCACGTGTAGCGGATGAAGCGAGACTCCCGGGCGAAGTTATACCAACAGGAGTGATCGACGTTGGGGGGCTGGGGGTCCACATGGGTCATGCGGCCGGGACGGCGGGACTGGTACGCGTAGCTTCCCCGTTGCTCCGTTTCGGTGGCCAGGCGCGCGACGAGGGGCGGCAGGGTGTAGTCCGAGGTGGCCAGCACGAGGCCGAAGCCCATGATGGGATGGGTGAAGTTGCCCGGTTCGTCCCACCCGTTCTGTTTCAGCAGGAGATTACCCATCATATACCAGCTGTCCCGCGCACCGAATTGAGAATACTTGCCCTGATAGCAGCGGGCCTTCGCACCACCGCGGATGCCCTTCAACTGCTCCACCGCCCAGTCAGCCCAGCAGAGATCGAGGAGGGCGCGGGCATTGTGCTGGAGGCGGGGGTCTTCGGAAAAATCGAGGAGATTTACCAGCTCGGGGATAAGGTACTTCCCGTAAATCGGCGAGCCGAATTCGATGAAGAGGCCGTGACGAAAGCGCTCGATGCAGTAGCGGTTGAAATAGGCGGTCCAGGCGGCGCGGTGATCGGCCAGGGTGCGGCCATCGGAGAGGGTGCGTGGGGACCATGCCGGTCGTTGGGCCAATGCCTGAATGGCGAGGAAGGCATTGCCCAGATCCATGAGATCGTGGTTTTCGCTGCCCTGGATGAACCAGACGTACTTCGTGTCGGCCCGGGCGACCGTGCTTTTCGCGAGGGCATAGTTCCAGAAGAGCGTTTCAATGCGGTCCACGTTGGCTTCTGACAGGGCGCCCGGCCGTGCCGCCCCGTGGGGGCCGAAGAGGTAATAGAGGCGGACCCACGTGCGCATCTGCCACTTGAACTGTTCATCGGCGACGGTGGGAGAAAGGGCGTCGTGCTCCCCGAGGGCTTCCTGGAAGGCCGTCTCCAGGTGGGCGTTCGCGGCGGGGCCATCTTCCTCAAGCACAAAGCCCGCGAATGCCCGGGCCAGGGACGAGGCCTTGGGGGTGTCGCGGAGCTTCTCGAAGAGGGGGTGGTAGTCGGTGCGCAGGGACTCGGCCCCCTGGGCCGCGAGGCTGAACATCAGGAGGAGGGGAAGGATAGAACGGGCAATCATAAAGGGGGCTTTCGTGAAGCTGGGCGAATCAGGCCTGTCCATCCCAGGCGGGGTTGGGCGTGTGACGGACTTCCAGGACCTTATCGAGATAGGTGTGGAGGTCTGCGAGGAGTTCTTTCGCCTTGTCGGGCATTTTCTCCGCCAGGTTGGTGGTCTCGCTCAGGTCGGCTTCCAAATCATAGAGGGCCAAATCGACGGGGTCATAGGTTTCGATCAGCTTGTAGCGTCCCTTGCGAATGGCGGCACCGGGCCGCATGGATTTGCTGTGGTAATGGGGGTAATACCAGACCTGGGGCTTGCGCGCGATGGCCTTTCCTTCGGTCAGGGTGGGGGTGAGATCATAGCCGTCGATTTTCGTGGGGTCTTGGGGGGTAGTGCCCGTTGCGGCCGCGATGGTGGGGAAGAGGTCGGTGCCCATGGAAAGCTGGTCTGTCGTCTGGTTGGCGGGGATGTGCCCCGGCCACTTGGCGATCAGTGGCACGCGAATGCCTCCTTCGTAGAGGGTGCCCTTGCCTTCCCGGAGGGGCTTCTGGACGGCGCTGTCCTCCAGGCCGCCATTGTCGGACGTGAAGATGACGAGGGTGTTCTCTTCCAGTCCCAGCGTCTTGAGTTTCTCCAACACGCGCCCGATGTTGCGGTCCATATTCTCCACCATGGCCGCATAGGCCGGGTGGATGCCTGTTTCCTTGCCGGCGAATTTTTTGCGATACTTCTCCGCCAGGTTGCCGGGGGCTTCCAGGGGCGTGTGGACCGCGTAGAGGGTGAGGTAGAGGAAGAAAGGATTTTCCTGCTGGCGCTCGATGAAGCCAAGGGCCTCGTCCGTTAGCCGGTCTGTGAGATACTCGCCAGGTTTGCCCTCCGCCAACGTGGGGATGTTGGGATTCCACTTCTTCTGGGGTTTCTTGTAGGGGTAGTAATAGGTGGGCGGGGAGCCATGGGTCCAGCCACCGATATTCTCGTCAAAGCCCTGGTCTTCCGGCCAATGGCCCTTTTCGCCGAGGTGCCACTTGCCGATGCTGGCCGAGACGTAGCCCTGGGGCTTCAGGAGTTCCGCGATGGACTCTTCGGCGTGGGGGAGATACATCTTATCCTGCGGCGGAATGATGCGGCTTTTCTCCGGGTGGCGGTGTCGGCCAATGGCGGTGATGTGGCCGGTAAAGCCCGTACGGGCCGGGTTCTTGCCCGTCATGAGGGCCGCCCGGCTCGGTGAACACACGGGGCAATTGGCGTAGGCCTGGGTAAAGCGCATGCCTTCCGTCGCCAATTGGTCGATGTGGGGTGTTTCGAAAAGATCCCCGCCATAACAGCCCAGGTCTTTGTAGCCCAGATCATCGATGAGCACGAGGACCACATTGGGTTTCGTGGGGGCGGCGTGGGTGCGCGAAGTGACGAGACTGGCAAGTAAGCCGCTCGTGGTGGCCAGGAAGTGTCGACGATTCATGGGTTCCTCCAATCATGTTAAGGAGACCATGGTACCGAATGGCCGGGGTGCGATACACCTTGCATTAAGTTGGTTCATCCAGAAACAGGCAATTGAACCATGGGTACTGCCGGGACGAAAAGTTACCCTTTCTGTGCCACGCGGTTTGCTTTCCTCCATGCACACGAAACCTCGTTTTACTCGGTATCGCGCGGCACAGAATCCGGCTTCCGCGGAGTGGGTGTAAGGGTCTTGCGTGGCCTTTGTGTCAGGCAGGAAAGCCTGACCTCCTGGAATGGAGCGCCGTCGGCCCGACGGCATCCGTGCGCAGCACGGATCTTGGTTTGATTAGGTGGGTAGGTGTTGACTCATATAAAAAACGCCCCGCAGGTAGGCTGCGGGGCGTCGGGGTAGTGCGTTGTCTTATTTGACCGGGGGCTCGGTGGCGAAATTGGCCAGGGCTTCTTTTACCCGTTCGGCCTGCCCGGGGCTGGCGATGAGGTATTGGTGATTGCCGTCTTTGTGTTCCCGGAAGAAGGTGTAGCCTTCGTCGTCGTAGTGGGCATAGCCTTTCACCGAGAGGTCAAAGTAGCCCCGGTCGGGGCGCACGGCATAGAGCACGCTCGTGAGGTCCCAGGAGGGCTGGTTGGTGTAGGCCTTGTGGTAGTGGCGGTAGGCCACGTCGAGGATGTGGTCTTTTTCATAGTTGAAGTCAAACTTCATGGCGTCCTGGTAGAGGGCCGTTTCCAGGCCGATTTCGAAGCCGCTGATGATGACGGGGGTGGGCCATCCCTTGAGCAGCTTTTGGGCCGACGGGATGTCTTTCACCACGTTGTATTCATTGTGGGGGCGGTCGTTGTGGGGCTTGAAGGCGCCCGCCATGATGGAGATGAACTTGACCTTCGTGGCGGCCAGGTCCCGGCCACTGAGGGGAGAGTGGTCGTCGCCCTTGGATTCGAGGAGGCGGGCCAGGTTGGTGGAGAAGCCGACCTGGGCAATGACCACGGAGTGATCGGGCTGGGCCGCGAGGGTCTTGCGCAGGAGGGCGGTGGCGTCGGGCGCATCATCGCCGCTCTTCAGGTCGTGGGGGTATTTCAGGGTGTCGCCGTCCTTGTGTTCCGCGATGGGGGTGAAGCGGCTGTCCTGCTTGGTGACGCCGCCTTTTACCATACCGATGGGGATGTCGGGGCGTCCGTAGAAGGTATTCACCGCATCGATAAAGGGGGCTGATTGGGGATGGTCTTTCGTAATCGTGACGGCGAGCAGTTCGCATTCACCGCGATTTTGCAGGGCGTGGATGACCCCGAGGGCGAGAGCGTCGTCCACGTCATTGCCCATATCGGTATCGTAGATGAGTTTGACCGGGGCCGCTACGGGGGGCTTGTCTTCAATGACGCCCATAGCGAGCAGGCCGCATACGAGAAATTCCAACATGATAGTGAGCTTCCTTGGGTTGTCTGGGAGTGTGGGCATGCGGGAGCACGACCCGCTGCCTTCGCGAGGGTCAGCCTATAGGGTGACTTGGGTATTTTTCAATAGTGAGGTGCCCGTCATGGCGACAGATACGAAGAACCAGTTTGCCTGTCGACGGGGAAGGCCGTTATCATGCCGTCTCCACGACCTACAGGAGTTTATTCATGTCTGCCTCTCATCCCTCGGTTACCTGCATCGACAGCCATTACGTGAGCCCGGAAAAGGCCGCCGTGTTCATGGTGACGGAAGGGGACCGCGTCGCCTTTGTGGACAACAATACCAACCGAGCGGTTCCGCTCCTGTTGGAAGCCTTGACCAATCAAGGGTTTACGGCCGAGCAAGTAGACTACCTCATCATTACCCATGTCCACCTGGACCATGCCGGGGGTACGGCAGAATTGTTGAAGCACTGCCCCAATGCGACGGTATTGGCTCATCCCAAGGCGGCGCGCCATCTGGTGGATCCTTCCCGGCTGGTGGCCGGTGCGAAGGTGGTCTATGGCGAGGCCGAATTTGATGACCTCTATGGCGTTATCGAGGGCGTTCCCGAGGAGCGGGTTCGCATCATGGAAGATGGGGAAACACTGGACTGGGGGAGCCGACGTCTCACGTTTTTCTATACCAAGGGGCACGCGAGTCACCACTTCTCGATATACGACTCGGGGAGTGACGGCGTCTTTGCCGGAGATGCCTTCGGGTTGGCGCGTACGCCCGAGGCCCGACCGGGGATTCCCTTCACGGTGTGCAGTTCTTCCCCACCGGAATTCGACCCGGACGAGGCCCGTCTGAGTGTTCAGAAGATACGGGATACGGGGGCGGCGCGGGTTTTTCTGACCCACTTTGGGGCCTTCGACGATCTGGCGACCCGGGCGAAGCATCTGTTGCATTCTATCGAGCAGATGGAAGCGATCGGCCGTGACGCCGCCGCAGGCAGTCTGGAGGGCGATGCCCTGGTGGCCTATTGCGACGAACGGGTGACAGAAGCTTTTCGGGAGCACCTGGTCTGGTGTGGCGTGGAAGACCCCGAGGCCGACTTTGCCTGGCTCGCACAGGATGCCTTCCTGAATGCCCTGGGCCTGCGCTTTTATGCGGAGCGTTTGCGCGCGGCAGGGTGAGACGCCATCCCGCTCGTAAAAAAGAGGATCTGGTTGTGCCACCCGATCGCATCTGAATGCGTTCGGGTGCCTTGAGACAGGACGACTACGGTGCCATCATGAATCATGGCACCGTAGCCACGACGCCAAGACCAGGACTCAAAAAGTTCACTGTACCGTCACGTAAGAAATACCCGTTCGATGAGGTTCAAGGCACCCGAACCCGCCAAAGGCGCGTCCGGGACGCGATTTGGCGGGATCGGGTGGCACGTCCTCTATCAGAAGAGCTTCGCGAGGTTTCGTGTGCTTGGAGCACGATTGGCGTGGGGACAACGTGGTTGATGGGGTTCGGGCGTCCTTCTATCCCCGTGGAATCGGACGCCCTCGTTTAACGTACTTTTCAGCAGGGAGTTTCCTTTTCCTCCACGCACACGAAATTTCGCTGCACTCAATATCGCGTGGCACGGGATACGCCGGGATTACCCACTGTCCCCATAAAAAACTCCCCGGAAGCGTCGTTCAGACGCTTTCGGGGAGGATATATAAATGGTCGGGGCGTTATCAGGCCCAGGTAATCAGGGTCGTCTCATGCCGTTGGGCCAGGTCAGGATTGTTGGGGAAGACCCGGACCGTGAAGCCTTGTTGGCCCGTGTCATCACAGCGAATTTCACCGGTATAGCGGTAGAACCCACCGCCGACTTCCTTATCGGCCACCATTTCCGTGGCGACGCCTTTTTCAATCTGGTCTTCAGCATTCAGGGTGCCAAAGTAGACTTCCACCGTGACGTCGCTGGGGCTGAGATCACCGAGAGAGACTTCCGCCGAAACCGGCAGGGAGGCCCCCACCAGGAGGCTATCGGAAGCATCGGCCTCGATAGCGCGCACGGTGACGGTGGACCACTGGGAGTGGACTTTCTGCTTCCAATCCGACAGGGCAATGGCCCGGGCGTGACTGTCTGCCTTGAGGGCCTTGCGTCGGAGGGAGGAGGGGATATAGCACCGGTCCGTGTATTCCTGAACCATGCGGTAGGTGTTGAAGACCGGGCCGATGGTACCAATGGCGGATTTCATCCGGTGGATCCATTCCCGGGGCAGGTCGTCGTTGGCACGCTGGTAGAAGGTAGGCACGATTTCCTTTTCGAAGAGTTCGTAGAGGGCTTCGCTCTCCACCCGATCCTGTTCGGCGAGATCGTCGTAGTGCTCACCCCGGCCGATGCTCCAGCCATTGGGGCCGAGGTGTTCGGCTTCGCACCACCACCCATCGGGAATACTGATATTCAATGCGCCGTTGGCCGAGGCCTTCATGCCGCTGGTGCCACTGGCTTCCATGGGGCGTCGGGGGGTGTTGAGCCAGCAATCAACGCCCTGGACCATGTAGCGGGCCACGTTGATGTCGTAGTCTTCCAGGAAGACGAAATGACGACGAATCTCCGGTTCTTTCGCAAACTGCTGGAGGGCGCGGATAAGCTGTTTGCCGGCGGCATCCTGGGGGTGCGCCTTACCGGCGATAATAAACTGAACCGGGCGATCTGTATTGGTGAGGATGCGTTTGAGCCGTTCGGGATCACGGAGGATCAGGGTGGCCCGTTTGTAGGTGGCAAAACGCCGCGCAAAACCAATGGTGAGAGCGTCGGGATTTAAGACTTCCCGACAGATCTTGAGTTCCGTGTCTGGGGCACCCCGATTTTCATATTGGCTGACCAGACGCAGACGGGCGAAGTTTACGAGGCGTTCGCGCCGACGCTCGTGGGTGCGCCACAGTTCCGTATCGGGCACCTCATCGATCCGCTTCCAGATGCTGTGGTCATCGGGACTGTTGACCCAGCCGGGGCCGAGATAACGGTCATAGAGGTCCGACAGGTCCCGTGAAATGACACTGCGGGTGTGGATGCCGTTGGTGATGGAGGTGATGGGCACTTCATCTTCGGGGACCCCGTTCCACGTGAGGTTCCACATGCCCCGGGCCACTTCACCGTGAAGTTTGCTCACGCCATTGGCCCCGGAAGAGAGACGCAACGCCAGGACGGTCATGCAAAAGGGCTCGTGGGTGTCGTTGGGGTTCTGTCGGCCGAGCTGGAGGAAGCGCTCAAAGGTGATACCCACTTCGCTGCAATAGCCGCGGAAGTAACGTTCCACCAGCCCCGGTTCAAACATGTCATTACCGGCGGGCACGGGGGTGTGGGTGGTGAAAAAGCTACCGGCCTTGACCGTTTCAGCGGCCTGATCAAAGGTCATGCCCTCTTCGGCGATCAGTTCTTTGATGCGCTGCAAGGTCATGAAGGCGGCGTGGCCCTCATTCATGTGATAGGTCGTGGGATGGACGCCCACGGCGTGCATGGCCAATACACCCCCCATGCCCAGGAGGATTTCCTGTCGTACCCGGGTCTCGTGGTCGCCGCCATAGAGCTGGGCCGTGATAGACCGGGTGGCGGGGCTGTTGGCCTCGTGGTCGCAGTCCAGGAGATAGAGGGGCACACGGCCGACCTGGCAACGCCATATATTCACCACCACCGGGCCTTCGGGATAGTTGATCGTGATGGTCAACGGATGGCCGTCGGCGTCTCGTTCCTGGGTGATGGGCATGTTGTAGAAGTCGTTGTGCGGATAGGTTTCCTGCTGCCAGCCGTCGGTGCTGAGATACTGGCTGAAATAGCCGCCCCGGTAAAGGAGGCCAATGCCCACCAGCGGCAGGCCGAGATCGCTCGATGCCTTGAGGTGGTCGCCGGCCAGGATGCCCAGGCCACCGGAGTAAATTCGCATGGATTCATGAAGGCCAAACTCTGCCGACATATAGGCAACCCGAAAATCTTCCGGGGCTTCTGGATTCTTGGCTTTCCAGGGGCTGGAATCCATGTACGCGTTCAGCTTGGTGGCGACCCGGTCCATGTGGGCGAGGAAGCTGTCGTCCTGGGCCAATTCTTCCAGGCGCAACTGGCTGATGGAGCCCAGCATTTTCGTCGCATTCTGGTGTACCCGGGTCCAGAGGTCCCGGTCCATGCGATGAAACATATCAATGGCGTCGTGGTTCCAACACCACCAGAGATTGTTTGCGATTTCGGAAAGGACTTCCAGTCGCTCCGGCAAGCGGGGTACGACGGTAAATTTGGATACAGTGGCCATATGGTCTTTCCTTCTCAGGAGATTGCCGGTCATTGGGGCCGACAATGAATACACGGTTTGCGCAGCACGAAAGGCGTTGAATGGATCCCCTGGGGGCATCCTGCCGAATTATGCCGCATGGATTCCAGTGGAGTCGACGTGTTTCCCATCAGACCAAGGTAGTTTTTGGTGATGGGATGAGATCATGCGAATGTACTCTGATGGGTATTATCCCAGATATAGGGTTGGAAATCTTAATCTTGTGCCCACCGCCCGACCTCAGAGGGGGTATTCTGTCGGATTAGCTTAGCACCTGTGCCGCTTCGGGGCAAGAAATGGGCGGGATAGCTTACATGGGTGATGGGGGGTGGGGCGTGCCCCGTTTTTGAGAGCGAACTCGGAACCAGCCAATCGTTACCAGGCCAGCGATGATTGCGGCATCAATGATTTCGACCACGATCCTTCCCAGATATTGACCGGGCACCAATGTATAGAGCAGCGTAAATACCAGGCAGAAAACCGCGAAGAAGACGGCGTACAGGGTTAGGCCCGGGCCTCGTTGCGGTGTGGTACGGGTGCGGGGCAGGCGGTGGACAACGACGAGGAGAAGGAACAGGCCCACGACCGTGCTGCCATGTTGCAGATACTTGTAAGCGGGCCAACCGAGTAGTGTCGTCTTGAGTTGAGGAAAGGCCTGTACGGCCAATCCAATTCCGTGGGTAAAGCTATCCCAGACAATGTGGGTCAGGGCACCGATCAGAATGGCTATCGCCGCAACTCCCATGTGCCACAGGCTCCCGCAGATGGCGGGCGGAGCGGGCCATCGTCGCTGTAAATAGTCGGGCAGACATTCCGGTAGCGCGGGGAGTATCAGCACCCGATAGACTCCGTACGCCACAAGCCCCACCGGCAAACAAAAGCCCACCAGGCCGGGGAGGGTGTGGGAAAAATTGCCCCAAGGCTCGAGGCGGAGAAAGTATTCAAAATCCGGGCTCATGCTTCCGATGACGAGGGCGGCAAAGGGCACACCCTGGTTACGAAGGCGATAGCCCGGGAGGACGGCGGCGGGATGGGCGAAAGTCAGGGGCATACGGTGCTGCTTCAGATTCACAGGACCACGCGAGTGGGTTGGCTCAAGGTCTGGAAATTTTTTTTCGCCAGAGGCCTTCACCTGAAGTGGCCGACGAATCCCCTCCTGGGAGGGGTTTGGGGTGGGTTTGCGACGCTTTCGTGACTTGACCCACCCCCAGCCCCTCCAAGGAGGGGAGTTTTTTCTGCATTCGGTTACGGTTCTCGTTGTAACTTAGTGACCCATCTGAATAAATCTAACCACTAAAAGAAGTAACGTCCGAAGAAAGAGCCGATACCATGGACGACCGTGCCAATGGCACCCCGGCGCACTTCGATACGTCCGTTGCGTGCGGCAGCCCGGTATTCAAAGCCATGGCGTGCTACCCCGACCACCGGGGTGAAGGAAGACGACTGTACCGGCTGGGGCATGAGATCGATCCCATCGGGCAAGCCGCGCCGTGCGGGCACCTGAAAGACCGCTTCGGCCAGCCGTTCCTGGTTGCGAATCGCGGCCGCACCACCCGTCAGGATGATTCCCCGAACGAGGTGTTTGGAGAGTCCCCGGGAGTTGATGTATTGGTGGACTTTCTGGAGCAGTTCGCGAGAGCGCTCGTAGATGATCATTTCGAGCACTTCGCGGTCCACGATGGCGGGGGCTCCGTGGACAGCGCTCTTGAGTTTTATCTGGGGAGAGCGGCCTGACGCGCCTTCTTCCGTCACATCGTCTGCGTTCACGTCGTCGTCCATTTCCCGTTGAATGAGGGCTTCTGACAGTCCATATTCGAGGACCAGCTCATCGGCTTCTTCAAAGGAAACATGGAGGCCAGCGGCCACGTCCCGGGTAATGTGAAAGCCACCCCAGTCGAAGCACTGGGTCGTGAGGATGCGGCGATCCCGATACATGGCGAGGCTGGTGGTGCTCCGTCCCATGTCGAGGATGGCGACACCCAATTCCCGGTCTTCGGGGGTCAGACAACCGAGCCCGGCGGCGAGGGGCAGGAAGACCATATCTTCCAGTTCCCGTCCCTGGGACTCGATGCAGGTGACGATATTATCTTCGATGACCGAAGGGATCTGGGCGAAGTGAACCCGTGTTTTGAGGACGCTGCCGCGAATGCCCACCGGGTCGCTGACCCGCAGGTCGTCGACATACCACTCCTGCGAGGTAATGGACGAGATGACATGTTTTCCGGGGGCCAGGATATCGCGGGAGGCGAGGTCAAGGGCTTCTTCCAGGTGGGGTAATTCAACCACATCACGGTCGAGCTTGACGTTGCCCTCGCGAATGAAGGATTCCACGTTGGTGCCGCTGAGGCCACAAAATAACGAGGAGACCTTAACGCCGGCTTCTTTTTCTGCGGCGTGGAGGGCCTGCTTCAAGGCACGTTGGGCCGCGCTCAGATCCTGGATGAGGCCCTGGGAGACGCAGCCGCGCCCCTGGGCAATGCCGTGGCCCAGAATCTGGACTGTGCCATCATGGCCTTCCAGCGCGATAATGACGCGGACTTCACGGGAGCCGAAATCTACGGCCCCGACAATCTCACCTTTTCTGGCCACGATGGGGCCCTTTCTTCCAGTTAGGTAACTACCCGCTGCCGTGTGGCACGTCGGGCCGGATCACCGGTCACCCCAAAATACCTATTCCCCGTTTTCGCCCTGCCCTTCAGGCGCTGCTTCCGCGTCAGATGCGTCGGCTTCCCCGTCGTCCGTAGCAGGAGCGTCACCGCCCATGAGGCCAATGGTTTTCTCAATATCGGCCACCGAATTTTCGCGGGTGGCCAGTTCTTTTTGAATCGCTTCCAGGTCCGCTTCGTGGGTGCCGCCCCGTGCGTGTAGCGCCTCCACCCGCTCCCGGGCACTGTCGAGATTTTCCCGGGCACCGCCTTCTTCTTCTTGCAGGCCATCAATCTCTGCCTGCATGCGGCTTTCTTCGGCGAGGCTGTCGTCGAGACCGGTTTGTTGTTCAGCCAGTCGCTGGCGTTCTTCCTCACGTCGGGCTTCGAGCTCGGCGATTTGGCGGTCGAGATCGGCGACGGCACCTTCCACGTTGGCCACTTCATCGCGAAGTTGCTGCACGTGCTCTCGCTTGCTGTCGAAGTCCTGCTGGGACTGGGCAATCTGTTCTTCCAGGGCGCGGAGCCGCTCCTCGGCGTCACTTACGGCCTGTTCGGCGTTGGTGACTTCTTCCACGTTGGCATCGATCTGCGCCTTGATTTCATTGGCCTTGGCGGCGACCTGGTCGGCTTCCTGCCGGGCCATACTGGCCGCCAACTGAAGGGCAAAAACTTTCGCGTCGGAAACGTTGCCCAGGGCCATGGCCTGTTGGGCTGTTTTCCAAAGGGCTTCGGGAGAGCCGGGTTCCGGTTCCGCTTCTATGGGCGCGGCAGGTGGTGCTGGGGCCACTGGTGCCACTGCTTCCACCACGGGCTCGGGGGCAGGTTCTGCCGCGAGCTCCTCAACAGGCGTCTCAACAATCGGATCGGTTTCCACCGGGGCCTCAAGGACCGGCGCGTCGGTGGCTTCAGAGCGCTCCTCCGCCGTTGCTTCCGCCGGTGCTTCCTCCTCGGTCGTTTCCGCCTCGCCTCCGAAGGCTGCGCCAAAAAGCTCGCCCTCATCGGCAGGTGCCGCAGGCGAGTCCGATTCGTCGGCGTCAAAAATAGAAGGGGCTTCCGGCGTTTCCACCGTTTCATCGGCTGTGAAGTCGTTGCTCAGCGAGTAGTCGTTGTCTTCCGCCGGGGCACCTGGTTGCTCTACAAATTCATCGAGCTTCGGCGCGGCGGTGGCATCGTCCGAGAGGGCCTCATCGGCCACCGTGCCAAAGGGCGACGGGCTTTCGGGAGGATCGGAAAAGGGATCTACATCGTGGGCGGGCATCTCGTCGGAGACGTGATCCGAAGGGGTGGCCTCACCAAAGCTTCCCGCGCCGCCACCGATCAATTCGTCAAAGGCGCTGCCATTGCCACCGACCGGCTTTTCCGCCCCATCTGCTTCGTCTTGTTGTGCGAAGGGGTCCGGTGTTTCAAATTCCTGGTGCGTCAGTTCTTCATCGGTGTCGCCCTGACTTTCCCGTTCCCGAGTCGACTCGTCATCCACCAGGGTAAGGCCGAGGGTGGCGAGATCATTGAGGGCGCGCTCATAGCGTTCATGCCACTTTTTCATAACCCCGGAGCGAACGTTATCTACGATGAGATCGCCCACCATGAGGCAGAGAATTTCATAGCTGTCTTTGAGGAAGGCGACACAGTCAGCGGCCATACCCGCGTCTTCATAGGTCTGGAGCACGCGGGCCGTGTCGGTGAGGGCTTCCTTCACGTCGGCCCAGCCTTCATTGAGGGCGATTTCGATGCCCACGATGAGCTGATTCATACACTCGTCGCACCAGTTTTCCTGGGGGGCACCCTCTTCGGCGCGGTTCACCTGCCGTTGAAAACGGCCCAGGGATGTCAAGAGCCGTTGCGTGGGGTCGCCCGCGACCATGGATTCTTCCGGGGCTGGGGGTGTCATGACCATCTCCTCATTATGGGTCTCTTCCGGCGTCGGGGCCGGGGCCAGGGGGCTGGGGGTGTCGCCTGTGGTGCGCTCACCAAAAAAACGACGGCCCGCCGCCGCCAGATTTCGGGTCTTCTTTCCAAATCGCACCGTGTGCACCTCCAAACGGCCATTGTACCACAGGCATGGTGGGGCTGCAATACATGTTGTGGTTGGTGGCGCTATACGGTGGGCCATCATACCAAATAGGCGCGCAGGCGGGCGGGTGCCCTGTCAGCGGGGCGCGATGACAGGCCCTGAGGCGGAAATGAGGGGCTTCCTGTTTGGAGTTGGAGGGCTGCCGCGGTGCCCGTCGGATTCCGGTGTGTGAACAAATCAGAAAGAGAATTTGACAAGGGCGGTGAACGATCGGTATGATACGCAACTCTTCAAATATGGCAGGGACAAGTATGTCTGATTGCGCCTGCCGAAAACCGATGCATTACCGGATCAGACAGGGCGAATCAACATTCTCGCCCGTCCAACGAAAAGGAAATACGCGAGCGCTATGGGCAAGTATCTTGGACCCAAACACAAACTTTGCCGCCGCCTTGGATCTTGTATCTGGGGAAGTGCGAAATGCCCTTCTAACAAGCGTCCCTACGCCCCTGGACAACACGGTCAGAATATGCGCCGGAAGATGTCCGTTTATGGTGTGCAGCTGTTGGAAAAACAGAAAATCCGTACGCACTACGGTCTGATGGAACGTCAGATGCGTAAGACGTTTAAGGAAGCCCAACGTATGGGCGGCGTTACGGGCACGAACCTTCTGATGTTGCTGGAATCCCGTCTGGATTGCATCTGCTTCCGTCTGGGTTATGCGCCGACTATCGCCGGTGCCCGTCAGTTGGTCAACCACGGTCACATCCTGGTAGACGGTAAGAAGGTGGACATTCCTTCCTTCCGCGTCAAGCCTGGCATGACCATCGGCATCCGTGAGCGGAGCAAGAAGGTTCCGGTCATCATGGAAGGCGTGGAGCATCCTCCCGTCGCGATTCCGGAATACCTGGATCGCCCGGCGAAGTCCTTCGAAGGCCGCATGACTGCCGTACCGAATGCAGAGACCCTTCCCTTCCAGCCGGAAACGGCCGGGGTTATTGGTTTCTACTCCCGCTAATCGGGATTCCCATAGCAGACAGCCATATTCCATGCGGCGGGCCCCTTATTTGAGCGGCCCGCCGGTTTTTGTGTGCCCCTACGCGGGTGGAATCGAAATTTGAGCGCAAAGCGCAGAGATCGAAACATGAGCATTGACATCGTTGTGGGCGCCAATTGGGGCGATGAAGGTAAGGGGCGGATGGTAGATTACCTCGCCCAGAATGCAGACTACGTGGTGCGATTCCAGGGTGGCAACAATGCCGGCCACACCGTGGTCAATGAATTCGGCACCTTCAAACTCCACCTCCTGCCCTCGGGCGTGTTCAATCCCAAGGTCACCAACATCCTGGGGCCGGGTATGGTCATCGATCTGCAGGGCCTCGCCGAAGAATTGGCGGACCTCAAGTCCCGGGGTATTTCCCCCACGATCCGCGTGTCGGACCGGGCCACCATCTGTTTTCCCTTTCACCGGCTGCAAGACGGCTGGGAAGAAGAACGGCTGGGTGCCAAGGCCTATGGCTCGACCCGTCGCGGTATTGCGCCGGCCTATGGCGATCGCACGGTTAAGAAGGGCATCCAAATCGGTGAATTGCTCTACCCCGAGCGCTTGAAAGAGCGCCTGGCACACATTATCGAATACAAGGAACTCCAGTCCTCCCTTTATGGGAAAAATGGGGCCATCAGCCTCGAAGAAACCCTCGCCTGGGTGGATGAGTATGGTGCGGCCGTCCGCGACATGATCTGCGACACCACCGTGCTCCTTGATGATGCGGCAAAAGCCGGCAAAAACATTCTTTTCGAAGCCCAGCTCGGGACCTTGCGTGACCTGAACTTCGGTATCTATCCCTACACGACCTCTTCCTGTGCCCTGGCCGCCTATGCGCCGGTGGGTGGTGGCCTTTTCGGGCACAATCTCGATCGGGTGCTCGGTGTGGTTAAGGCGTTCTCGACCTGCGTCGGTGAAGGACCCTTCGTCACGCGGATGGATGAAAGCGATGGTGATACGCTCCGTGAAACGGCGGAAGAATATGGTGCCGCCACGGGTCGCCCCCGCACCATCGGGCATTTCGATTCGGTGGCCACGCGGTATGGCGTGCGCATCCAGGGGGCGACGGAAGTGGCTCTGACCAAACTGGATAGCCTCAGTGGCTTGTCGACCCTGAAAATCTGTAAGCAGTATGATTTTAAGGGCGAAAAAATCGACAATTTTCCCATCAATGCGGTGTTGGACGAATCCACCCCTGTGTATATGGAGATGCCCGGCTGGTCGGAAGACATCACCAAGGTACGGAATTTCAGCGACTTGCCCCAGACCGCGCAGGATTACGTCCTCGAAATTGAGAAGCAGATTGCCTGTCGCATTCGCTACGTGTCGGTCGGACCCGAGCGCGAATCGCTCATCGACCGCGGCGAAGGCTGAGACGACCCGGCTAGTGGTGTGAATTAGAATCGCGGGCATTTAAGTTCTCTGGAACCGGTGAGACAATTGGTATTGAATTCCCCTCCTGGGAGGGGAGTAATCCTCAGTAAATTGGTTAATTCAGGCTGTCGTAATAACGGCCCATCTGCTTGAATCAAACCACTAGTTGTCTGATTTAGACCGATGGGCTGTTTTTTCGTGGTACCGCTCATTCATGACCGGAAGTCCGTTTTACTCTTATAGTTCGACGTCTCTGCGAAGGGCGATGGAACGGGCTTTCAGCCCTGTACGAGTTTATTTGCCCCAGACATGGGGCGTTGCCCCATGCTGGTATGCCTCTGGGCCGTTGGCCCGACAAAGGTTTTCCACCATGGAACCAAGACTGCTTCCATAGCGCCAAAAGCGCGCGACATACCAGCCTCGGGCGAAGCCCCAGGAAATCACGGTTTTAATTACGAAACGGGCTGAAAGTTCGGCCCAATACGGCTGACAAAAAGGCCTTCAACTACCGATAAAACCACGAGACCGGCACGGGGTGGCGCAGGGTGAATGCCTTTCCGCCCCGGTGTCCCAGGGGTGTGCGGTTCGTCTGCCATCCGGGCGATGAAACCAGAGACCGGAAACGAATAACATGGCGGTAGCCTTACCCACATTCAAGCGGGTGGAAGAGATTGCGCAGCAATTGCGGCGCAAGGATACGCCCCATGTCGAAATCGTCGGGCCCTGGGGCTCGGGTAAGACCCTGATGGCGCTCCAGGTGGCGGAGCAGCTGAAGGTGCCGTTGCTCTTCCTCACGGCAGGGCGCCTCGAAGCCGAAGGTATCCACGATGACCTGAGTACCTTTGGTGACGAAGATCAGTCCGCCCTCTTTCCTGCCTGGGAAGTCTTGCCCAGTGACACCATGAGTCCCGCGGACGACATCGTCGCCGAGCGCATGAATACCCTGAAACGTCTTTCGGCCGCCCAGGATGCGGGGACGCCGATGCGGGCGGTGGCTCCCCTGCGGGCCCTGCTTCAGTATGTAGTGAACCGCAAGCGCCTGGCCGAAGACAGCATGGTCCTCGCGGTGGGCGAGGAATACGAACTCGACACGCTGCTGACCCGTTTTGTTTCCATGGGCTATAACCGGGAAACCATGGTGGAGCATCGGGGCGATATCAGTGTGCGCGGGGGCATCCTTGATGTCTTTCCTATCTCCAGCGAATTGCCCTACCGGGTGGAGTTTTTCGGCGATGAAATCGATTCGATCCGCCGCTTTGAGCCCGAGACCCAGCGCAGTGTTTCCCAGGAAGACCAGCTTCAGGTCTTGCCCCGTTCTGAGAAGGCCCTGCTCTCGGGCCATGATGCGGCGAACCAGTTTACGGCCCTGACCGACTACTTTCCCAAAGAGACGCTTATCGTCCTTGACGAGCCCCTCCGCCTTGAAGAAATGGCTCAGGAACTCACCGAGCAGTTGGATGGCAGCGCCCATCATCTCCCCTGGGATGAAGCCAGAGAAAAACTGGCGAAGTTTAAACAGATTCGCATTGCGCAGATTGGCTATGAGCGACAGGAAGACGCGCCCCGTTTCAGCGCGCCCATGCAATCCATCACCGGGTGGGCCGGGCACAGCGGCGATTTCTGGGAGCAGCTCAAGACCTGGGATCTGGAAGGTTTTACGGTCCAGTTGTTGTGCGTCAATACGGGCGAGCGGCGCCGCCTCTTCGAATTGCTGGAAGAGCAGGGCTACCGTCCCGGTGAAGATGCCTTTGACCTCCGCGTGTCTATCGGACGTCTTCAGGCGGGCTTTACGGCCAACGCCGAAAAACTCGCTGTGCTCAGTGAGCGGGAAATGTTTGGCCGCCACTATATGCGGCGGAAACGGCGGCGTTTCGAAGCGGGCCAGACCATCACCCAGTTCAGCGACCTCAAGGTGGGGGATTATATCGTCCACGTGGACAACGGTATCGGCCGCTACGTGGGCCTTCGTCGTATCCAGGGGAAGATGGGCGATTACATGACGATCCAGTATGCGGGCAGCGATGTGATGTACATCCCCGTATCCCAGATCGACACGGTGCAGAAGTATTCCGGCGGTGATGGTGCGGTGCCCAAGGTGGACCGACTGGGGGGCAAGACGTGGGCAAAGAAAAAGGCCAGCGTCAAGAAGGCGGTCAAAGATATGACCGAAGAGCTGGTCAAGCTCTATGCCGCCCGGGAAGAAAACGACGGCCACGCCTTCATGCCCGACACGCCGTGGCAGCGTGAGTTCGAGGATGCCTTCGAATACGACGAAACGCCCGATCAGGCCCGGGCCATCGACGACATTAAGCGGGATAT
>JAUIMA010000587.1 GCA_030432675.1 Candidatus Hydrogenedentota bacterium
ACGTGGACCATGCCTTCGATGCCTTCTTCCAACTGGACGAACGCGCCGTAGTCGGTCATGCTGACCACGCGACCACGGACCACGCTGCCGACGGGATAATTGTCGACGGCGGTCTTCCAGGGATTTTCGGTCTTCTGCTTGAGACCGAGGCTGATGCGTTCCGACTGGGGATCGAAGCTGAGCACCATGACATCGATTTCCTGGCCGACACTAACAACCTGCGACGGGTGCTTGACCCGGCCCCAGCTCATGTCGGTCACGTGCAACAGACCGTCGATACCACCCACGTCGACGAAGGCGCCGAAGTCGGTAATATTCTTAACTTCACCCTTGAGGACTTTTCCGACCTCAATGGTTTCGAGGAGTTTTTCTTTTTCACCCGCACGCTGCTCTTCGAGCAACTTACGACGGCTCACCACCACATTGCGGCGGCGCTTGGTGAGCTTGATGATTTTCAGCTCCATCGACTCGCCGATGTAACGTTCCAAATCTCCCATGGGGCGGAACGTCAACTGACTGGCGGGCATGAATGCGTCGATGCCGATGTCCACTTTCAGGCCACCCTTAACGCGGCGAACGATGGTACCTTCGATGGTGCCGTCGGCCTCGTAGATCTCCTGGACTTTTTCCCAGTTCTTGATCCGGTCTGCCTTCATTTTGGACAACACGGGAAGACCGGCTTCATTTTCCGGGTCTTCGATGTAGAAGTCGAACTCGTCGCCAACGGCCAGCTTATCAGCCTGGAGGAATTCAGAGTTCGGCACGATGCCTTCGCTCTTGTATCCAATGTCAACGAGTACGCGATCGTCGGCAATTTCCATTACCTTGCCGCGAACCACTTCGCCTTCTTTAAAATTTTGGATTCCCTCACCAAAGAGGGCCTCCATGCTGTTGGCTGCCAATTCAGCTTCAAGCTCCGAATCCAATTCGGAAAGCCCGTCTGCCATAATGGATTCCATTAGCTGCCGGTTTGATTCCATGATTTCTGTTTCCTGACTCATGAGAAGAACTCATCTCCTGTTAAGATAGATTTACCGCGCAAAACGGCATCTTGGTAGCGTAACAAATAGATGCTATAGGAGTCAAACGGACAATCCCCTCCGTTTTCCCATTCCCCAAAGCGAGAGGGGGCCTGCGACGCGATGCACAGAGCCGCTCGGCGATCGGTACATTCACCCGGCAGAACGACGGGCTTCCTCCAACTGCAACAGGCGATTCGCGACCCGCTCAAATCCGTTGTTATGGGCCAGCGTCGCGAGCGTCCAGTTTTCCTTCGGCGTCCGCTGGAATACGTCCCCCCCGGCTGCAATCATCAGTTCGGTCGATTCCATGCCCCCGCCAGCCACAGCAAGCTGCAAGGCCGTCATCCCACCGCTGTCTTTTGCCGTCACATCGGCTCCGTGTTCGAGCAGAAGCCGGACCATCGCCGGATCTTTGCACTTGACCGCCACCATCAACGCCGTCATGTTCTTCGCAGAACGGTGCTCGACATTTGCCCGCCGCTCCAACAACAGGGTCACCAGAGGCAGCCGCCCCTTTTCCACGGCAAGCAGGAGCGCCGTACGATTGTGGCGCTCCACCGCTTCCTGGTCCGCCCCATGCTCCAAGAGCAATGAAACAACGCCATCATGCCCCTGAGCCGCCGCAGCAAGTAGCGGTGTCACCCCTTTTTTCAGGCGAGCGTCCACACGCGCCTTCTTGCCAAGAAGGCATTCTACGATTCGCGTATGGCCGTTTTTCGCAGCATAATAGAGTGCCGTATTGCCATTCTGTCCCTTGTAATCAACCTCAGCACCGGCGGCCAGGAGCATCTTCACGGCCTCCAGCTGTCCCGCGCCCGCCGCGAGGGTCAACGGTGTTGCCCGATCTTTGTTCCGTTGATCCGGCGACACCTCCTTGGAAAGCAATTTGTTGAGACGGGTAATATCACCCCGTTCCGCCGCTTCAAATATGGATCGAAAGATGCTAATCATTGAATAACCCCGGGCAGATACAGTCATCCGTCTGCCAAGTCTTGGAGGTGGCCCCGACGCCGCGCCCCGTAAAACCATCGTCATTACATTCGCACGGGGATACGATAGCAACAGGCCGAAAGCAATTCAAGCAAATTGATAATATTGAACGTGGAAAATCCCGCGATCCCGGCCCGTGGTGAGTGATTCTCCCTACATCGCAACAGACGTAGGTGTACCGTTCACATACTGGGTAAATTCGCTGCCATCCCAAACGGTGTAGACACGATGGGCGAGCCAGTCCCCTGTGTTGATATAAATTCCCCGACGCCCTTCGGAAGAAATCGATTCGATGACGGGAGCGTGCGCGTGACCACAGAAAACCACATCCGCCTCATCCCGTCCTATTCGCTCCACACCATAGGCCCGCAGTGCCTGGGCCTCCGGCCCCGCTGCGGGATCGTCGGTACCCAGCAAGGTTCGACTTCCGTGACTCACCCCCCGTGCGATGGCCATGGCTAAATCCGGATGAATACACCGAAAGGCCCCCATGACATAGGGATTGCGAGCAAACTTCTTGTAGGCACGGTAACGGGTGTCCGTCGGATTAATCCCGTCCCCGTGGACCAGATGACCTCGCAGGGCACCAAAGGAATGGGTCATCACGTCGGGGTGGACGTGAAACCCCAGATCGTCGTGAAGAAAACGCCCTGCCCAGAAATCATGATTACCACAAACCAGATGGAGTTCCACGCCCTGATCACGGAGGTCGGCAAAGGCACGGAGGACGTTAAAAAAATCGGAGAAAATAACACTTCGATATTCATACCAGAAATCAAAGAGATCGCCCAGACAAATGATGGTGTCATATTCATCGGGAGAGATGCCCCGCAGGAAGGCCACGAACTCTGCTTGCCGGGCACGATCTTCGGGGATGGCCTTAAGGTGAACATCACTGAATAGAAGGGTCTTTTTCACCGCAGGCGCTTTCTAGTGGAGAGGGCGAGGCCGGGCTGTATACCTTCCCGGCATCGGTTCAGGACGGGCGCACCCCGCATCGGGATTTACAGAAAGCCGAAACTGCTCAATGGCCAGATACGTAGGACAGCCTTGCCAATAACCTGATCTTCCTGAACCGCATTGAAACTGCGACTGTCTTTGCTCACGCTACGGTGATCACCCAACACATAGTATTCCCCGTTGTCCAAAAACACGGGATCCCGCAGGTCGGGCGAATGTTGTTCTTCGTGCACCAGGTAGGGTTCTTCAATCTTTTGATTGTTCACGTATACCGCCCCATACTCAAACAGGACTTTGACGTCATCCGGGTCGGTACCATTCTGATGGACGGCATCGGCCGCGACGGTCTTTCCGGCGCTCTGGGCCGGGCCCCGTGCAATTACCCGCTTGATATACCGCTTGTTGTTTTCCACATTACTGTCGAAAACCACGATATCTCCCGCGTCTAAGGGACTGAAGCCCCCAATGAAGGGCAATCCAGCCAACTTGGTGGGTAATTTGAAAACGAGAATACGCTCCCGGTCTTCCAAGGTGGGTATCATGGAGTCCCCCTGAACTTCATAACCCTCTATCACAAAAGCCTTTAGCCCCCAAAACACCAAGAGAAAAAGGACCACCATCTTGATAAGTTCGGTGACTTCACGCTTCACTGTCTGAGGCGGTTCAGCGGCCTCTTCCAGAGGGGCTACCGTTTCTTGATCTTCCACGTTTCTATCCTTTTCCGGCAACGGCACTTGGCCGAAATGTACCATGTCGCAGCGAATTCCGCAAGTCATCTATCGACTGAACGGGCGTCAGGAACTCGGTGGCATAGGCGCCCACGTCTTCCAA
>JAUIMA010000588.1 GCA_030432675.1 Candidatus Hydrogenedentota bacterium
AAGTCGTAGCAAACGCCGTGGAGCAGGATGGCACTGATAATGAGGGTCGTGGCCAGGGTCCCTGCGTCGACACTTTGGGCCAGCAGGAAGTAGCGGGCAACCCAGGCGATAATGCCGAGGGCGATGGTCTTCTTGTAACCCAGCTTATGCAGCATGAGGGGCAAGAGGAGGAGAAAGACCACATCGGAAACCTGCGCGAGGGTAAAGATACCGGCGAAATTTTCCCAGCCCCGTTCGGTAACGTAAATGCCGAGATTAACAAAGTAGAAGTAGAGCGGAATACAGATGAGAAACATGCAGCCAATAAAAATGGCAAAGGACGGTTTCTTCAGCATGCCAAGGGCGTCCAGCCCAAGAACCTCGCCCAGGGGCACATCCTTCCCCACTTTCATGGGCGGCGTGTGGGGCAAGGTGAGCGAGTAGAGCCCCAGGGCGAAGGAGCTCGCGCCCGCCAGATAAAACTGGAGGGAGACCTGTTCCGCGCGGAACACGGTAACGATAACCCCCGCGGCCACCCAGCCCACGGCGGAAAGCACCTTAATCTGGGGGAAGTCCTTCTTCGCATTGGGCAATTGGTGGAGCGACAGGGAATTCCCGAGGGCCAGCGTGGGCACGTAGGTGGCGCAGTACACAATAAGCAAGGCGTAGAAGGGCCCGAAGTCTGTCATCTGGGGCAAGAGGCACAGCAGGACCCCGCCGAAGATACCGAGGAATCCGAGCAGCTTCTCCGAGGCAAAGTAACGGTCGGCAATGAGGCCCACAAAGAAGGGCGAGATCATGGCGCCCACGGCAAAGGCCCCATAGGCCAGGCCGATCTCGCCACCCTCGAATTTGAGGGTGGTGGAAAGGTAGGCGCCCATACTGGCATACCAACTCCCCCAGGTGAAGTATTGGAGAAACATAAATACGGAGAGGCGGAGCTTGATGTTCGACGGCATGACATTCCTCGGGTAGGGGGGCGTTACCAGCAACAAATGGAGAGGTGATTAAACCCTAACCGATGCGGTGATAGCAATCGGGCACCACCACAGGGGGCGAGACATTGCTGCCTGACCAAACGGCGCTTCGGTTTCCCATCCGGCGCCGAATGCCACGATCAGGCACCCGTCAGATTCAACGCCCCAAGGTTTTCAACTTCCCATCGCCATCTTCACGTTACAGGCATACAGACATCGCCGAAACCCACCCACGCCACGTGACAGCCTGGAAGGCTATCCCACGTTGGTTTGTCGCGCGAGCCCCGGAGGAAGCGAAATAGACACTCCAGCTCCGCCCCTTGGTACATTCGTGTTCCCTTCACTCGCCGTGCTGATACACCCGCCGAACACGGTGGTTGTTGGTGTCGCCAACGTAGACCGCACCATCCACGCCGACGCAAACGCCGTGGGGCCGGTCCATTTTTGCCGCCGTCGCAGGCCCGCCATCACCGCCAAATCCACGGGCATCCGGTCCGTACCCGGCGATGGTGCTGATAACACCCCGTTGGGTATCAATCTTTCGGATGGCCTGATTCTCCGTATCCACCACATAGACGTGTCCCTTCGGTCCGACCGCGATGCCCTTGGGGCCGTCGAAGGTGGCCTCCGTCGCAGGCCCCCCATCTCCTGTGAAACCTTTCTTTCCCGTGCCTGCCACGTGGGCCAACGTCCCCGTGTTCAGGTCCATGGTCCACACGCTGTGTCCCTCGCGCAGGGCAATCCAAAGCACGCCGCCGTCGGCAAACAAGGCCCGCGGTCCCACCATCGGGTTTCCTTCGGCCTGCTGGCCGTCCTGGGGCATGGTCTTCTCCCCCGTCCCCGCTATGGTCTGAATCGTACCCGCCGCCAGGTCAACCCGACGAATGCGATGGTTGCCAATGTCGGCGATGAAAAGCCCACCCCGCCCGTCGAGGGCGATGCTGTGGGGCCGATGCAAGGCGGCCTTGGTCGCGGGACCACCATCGCCGCCGAATCCCTTTGTGCCATTCCCCGCGACGGTGGTGATGACCTGGGTCTTGGCGTCGATACGGCGGACGACGTGATTCATCATCTCGACCACGAAGAGATTGCCCTCCACGTCAAAGCGAATCTCGTAGGGCTCGTTCATCTCCGCCGCTGTCGCTGGCCCCCCATCGCCGCTATACCCGGCCGCACCCGTGCCTGCAATTACCGTCAAGGCCTTTGTCGTCGGGTCATAGCGCCGAATGCGATGGTTCTCCACCTCGCAAATATAGAGCCCCCCATCGGGCCCGAACTCTACCCCGAAAGGCTGGCCCACATTAGCGGCCGTCCCATCCCCCGCCGGCGAATCGATACGCCAATCTACGTTCCCCTCATCAGCGCAGGTGCGCCCCGACGGTACAACAATTAGACTGAGAGCTATCAGGCAAAAGGCGACGACCCTATTGAGAGGCGATAAAAGCATGGCTCATTTTCCTTGACGGGAGATGTGGGACGTTCTTTTCCGGGCAATCGATATGACGCCGCTTGCCCCTACGTTAGGCAATGGATAGGCCATTGTTCAAGGTTCCTCCCCTCGAACAAGCGTCTCTGCCTCGTCGGGATGCCTACATACCACAGTGTCTCCCGCCCTACCGAGCCCTCCGATTCTCCAAACGCTGGGCCTTTTCGACTTGATTCGTCCGATAATACAACTCTACCAGCATACCGTGGATATCCCCTCGCAATGGGTGGTCGCGCTCGAGATGGGTTTCTGCCTGGACCAGCGCCCGCTTCAGCAACGACTCTGCGTCATACACCTCTCCGAGATAAATATGAATCATTGCCCGAAGAAGACTACTTTGTAAGAGTCGCGTATCCCCTGGAGACAAAGATTTGCTGTGAATCGCATACAGCTTCTCAGCATGGGCTTCGGCAAGATCAGGGCGCTCCTGCCTAAAATAAACCATGGCCATACCCCCGTGCGCATTGGCCACGCGCAAGTCGTCGGGCCCATACGCTTCCGCATAGATGCCACGTGCGTTTTCAAACAGACGGAGCGCTTCTTGAAAACGCGCGTAATCGACATACATCCCGGCAACGTTCATCTGGCAAAGGGCATAATCCGAGTGTTTTAACAGGCCAATCCGTTCATACATAGCAAGGGCGCGCTCAAAAATCGGTTCTGCCTTCGCGTTCATATCCTGATTACTATAAAATGTTGCAAGGTTATTGAGGGAAAGAGCGATATCCAGATGGGTATCCCCCAGGTTACGTTCCCGAGACTGCAGCACAGCAATGTAGAGTCGTTCCGCTTCATCAAAACGCTTTAGCTGCTCCAGTGCAAGAGCATAATTCGCTTTGACAACCAGCACCTTCGGATGCTCTGAACCAAGCTTGGCCTCCCGAATCTCAATCGCTTGAAGATAGTACTTCTCTGCGGCCTCCAGATCGCCCGTTTCCCGATGTAACTCACCCAGGTTACTGTATGAATTGGCCACCGACAAATTATCTGGATTGTCCGACTGGAGACGAATCGCCAGCGCTTCTTCGTGCGCACTCTTCGCTTCTTCGTATCGCCCGAAACGGTCATAGAGAATTCCCAGATTATTTAAACTCTGTGCCAATTCATGGTGGTTTGACGCCAACACGGCGCGACGTATCGCGATCGCTTTCTCTGCCAGTGACAGGGCACGCTGAAAATCGCTGGTGATACGGTACAGTTCCGAGAGGTTGCTGATATAGGTTGCCGCATCAGCACTCCGGGGGCCACTCACCTCTTCAGTTATTGCAATCGCCCGAAGCAGATGAGACTCGGCTGCGTCATAATCGGATCGCCCTTGATAAACATGCGACAGCCCATTGAGAGCGTAGGCTACG
>JAUIMA010000589.1 GCA_030432675.1 Candidatus Hydrogenedentota bacterium
CCCCGACGCCAATATTATTTTTGGTGCGGTAGTAGACGAGCAGGAACGTCCGGAGTTGCAGGTTACCGTCATCGCAGCGGGCTTCCCCAAGGGAGTCTCGGAAGAATTTCTTTCCACCGACGGCACCACGCCCCGACAGGTGCCGACGCCTCCGCCACTGCCCAGTCACCGTCAGAAAGCGCCTGCATCAGATTCCGACGGGCTTGCGCCTTCGGATGAGGAAATTCCTGAGTCGGTGGAGGATGAATTGGAGTTTCCTTCCGAGCCCGGCGAGCAGATTTTATTTCCTGAGGAGCCTGTCGAACGCCAACCTGCTCCCCGTTCTACCGAGCCAGAAGAAGATCTTGGCATTCCCGCGTTTCTACGCAAACGGATGAGGAAGAAGAATTAATGGACAGGCAACGGTTTCTCAAGCTCCTTCAGCGGGCGGTTCAAAAGGACGCTTCCGACATTCATTTGAAGACAGGGAGCGTCGTTTATTTCCGGGTAGACGGGCAAATTCTGAGTCAGGAGGGTGACCCGCTCCTGAAGGAAGACATCGACGGTATCCTGGATATCCTGTTGAGTCATGAGCAGAAAGATTATTTTCTGAAGCGGGGTGATTTGGACCTGGCTTTTACAGAAAAAGGGGTGGGGCGCTTTCGGGTGAACGCGTTCCGGCAGCGGGGCTCTGTTTCGCTGGTGATGCGTCGTATCAAGAGTAAGATATTGACCATTGAGCAGCTCAATCTGCCCCTGGCGGTGAATCGCTTCGCCACGATGCAGCGGGGACTTGTGCTCCTCACAGGCACGACCGGTAGCGGTAAATCCACCGCGCTGGCCGCTATCGTGGATCATATCAACTCCCACCGCCAGTGCCACGTGGTGACGATTGAAGACCCGATTGAATATGTGCACGCGGACCGAAAGGCGGTTATCAATCAGCGTGAGATAACGATTGATACCAAAGACTTTTCCTCCGCCTTGAAGGCCGTGATGCGCCAGGATCCGGATGTGATTCTCGTGGGCGAAATGCGCGATCTGGAGACCTTCCAGGCCGCCATCAGCGCCTCGGAAACGGGCCACCTCGTATTCAGTACCTTGCACACCACCAACGTGATGCTAACCATCGATCGCATCATCGATTTGTACCCATCCAACCAGCACGAGCAAGTGCGTTCCCAATTGGCCATGAATCTACGCGCTATTATGTGCATGCGTCTCCTGCCCCGTGCCGATGGAACGGGTCGGGTGCCCAATTGCGAAATCATGTTTACTAATCCGGGTATCAAAGCCCTCATCAAAGAGAATCGTATCGTGCAGATGGACAACGCCATCAGTAACGGGCGGGATTCGGGCATGCAAGGCTTCAACGACAGCCTCCACGACCTCATCAAGCAGGGGCTGGTCAGCCTGGATGTGGGAATGGAAATCTCAGACAATCCTGAAGAACTCAATATGATGCTACAGGGTATTCGTTTGAGCACCGGGCGCGGCGGCTTGCTGAAGTAATCGCGAGGTTCAGGTTACTCCGAAGCTTCGGAGGCGTCGTCCTCGATTTGCCCCATCATGCTCGCGGCCATGTCGAGTCCGATGTTGAGTTGGTCCAAAAAGCCTCGTACCTGGGCCATATCCTCGGGGGCGAGTTCAGCTTCCAGCTGCGTTGCTGCTGCTTCATAGCGGGCACGGACGGCCGACAGGTCCGGTGTCACCGAGGCGGCATCAAAGGCGTCGCCATTGTCGACCAACATGTGGTCCACCAGGACATCCACTGTATACTGTCGGGTCTCGGCCTCTATTCCGGGTGCCATCATTCCGATTTGCATATCAAACTGCTGTCGCAAGACCCGGGCAGGCATTTCGGCTTCATGTTGTTCGAAGAGGGCCATCTCCTCGGGGCTCAGTACTTCGGCTACGGCTGCGGCCAGATCACTCGAATTTATCGGGCTATCTTCCTCGATGGTATCGCCCCGCATCATGGCCAGTCCCGCCATGGCCTGGTCTTCGAGGTGGGTCCGCAGTATTTTACGGAGCGTATCCTCCCGCTCCTGGGGCAGGTCCAAGGCCGTGAATAGATCATGATATTGCGTGGCCAAAGAGGTCTGAACCCCCGCTTTCATCATGCGCTCCCCGGCCTCGCCCTCAAACATGGCAGCCATGGGATTGCGCGGCGTCTTCTCACCGCCTTCGTCGCTATCCTCGGAAGCCACGTCTTCACCAAGCATTTTCTTGAGCAAGGCCGTCGGGCTTACCGTTTCGGGGACCGGGAACTCTTCCCGGAGCGAATCGGCCGAATCTTTGGCCTCGGCGGCCTTTTCCTTCAGTTCGGCGACGGTGTGCTCCAGCGTCTCATAACGCCCTTTCAGATCAAGATAGGCTTCAGCCCAAGCCGTGAGGTCGGCAGCCGTGTCCTGCGCTACAGTGAGTTTCGCGTTGAGTTCGTGAATCGTTTTCATTTCGACGTAGAGCGTGGCTCCCAGGCCCAGTGCCACGATCCAACCGAGGGCCGATAGCGTATTCTTCAATATTCTGCTCTCCCGCTACCCCGCAAAGGGGTGCCGTTCCGTATACGAAGATATCCCCGGCGGATTCCGGTTTGTGGCGCCGGATTCTGAAATGACATAATGGGCTTTCAAGTGGACGCCTGTCATACCATACCCCATCGGGCGTCATTGTATTCGATTTCTCGGGTCTGGTTTCTCATCCCCAGTTTTTTCGTGGTTCAATCGGGAGTAATCTTCACTCCGTCTTGGGAAGTAGTATGACGTCTCCAGTTCTTATCGTCCTGATATCGTTGATGGGTGCCGTTACCGAAATCGAACAGACCTACCATCGTGCCCTGGCGGGCGATGGCGCTTCCGTGGCCGATATTCAGGCAGCCTGGGCGGAAACCATGGGGTTGCGTGTGGTTTCTGAAGACGGGGTGGTCGCCACCGGAAAACACGTGGCGCTCACGACCCTCGATCCGGCAGACCTCGTGGGTGAAATCACCGAGGGCGCCATCATTCGAAATTACGTGTCGATTGGCGGGCACGGTCCTGAGCCCTTGCAATTGCTGATCCCCAAACACCCTGAAGGGCGACCACTTACCCTCTACCGGCGTGTGGAGGCCGGATTGTTTGTCGAGCCAATCGAAGCCCCGGTATCGGCAGGTAACTTTTGGCGCCTTCGTGTTTCTCAGCCCGGCGAGTTTGTCGTTCATGAGCCTCAAAGTGATGGGGAAGGACGACTCAAAGGCCTGTTCCCGACCTTTCCGCCGTCCGTGTCGGGTCCCTCGCGCAAGTGGGTATGGCAACTCTTTCGGGTAGGCGCGAATGAAGCCGTTGGCCCTGTGCCCCTACTCATGATTCACGGCGCCGGCACCGACCGGTGGGCCGAGTTTACTCATTGGGCGCGCTACAGTCCGGAAGCCGTGGACTTTCGTCAGCGCTATCAGATCTGGAACTTTTCTCACCCCATGGCCGGGATTAATGCCCCGATCGGGTTTGACCCCGAATGCCCCGAGTTTGACGAAAGCATTGTGGCCTATCTCTATCGGCGCCTGGAAGTGGCCACAGAGGAAGGGACCACCACCGCGGAGGGGACCTTTAAATTTCCGGCCAATGGCCCTATCGCCATCATCACCAACAGCCATGGTGCCCTCAAAGCACGGGCCTTCATGGTGAACTTTCCGGAATATGGTGACCGCGTAGCAGGCGCTGTCACGCTGGGTGGACCCCACATGGGGACCCCGTGGGCCACGCCGGAGTGGCTCCGTTTTACGGCATCCCGCTTTGGATTGTTGACGCCCAATATCGGCGAGCGCCTGGTG
>JAUIMA010000590.1 GCA_030432675.1 Candidatus Hydrogenedentota bacterium
TGGCCCCACTACCGGGCGGCGGCGGACTCCTCGTGTACTATGCGGGATCTGAGACCGATTCGACGGGTATCCACTGGGCGAAAATAGAATAAGTCACCCTGCGACGTCCACGCGCCCTGTATAGTTAGGTTCCAACACGGCCCTCCCCACCGGTCACCTCTTCCGAAGGCGTAACCTTTCTATACAGATTCCCAACCGGTGGCGCACCGTAACGCTGGCACGATGCTTGCATCTACCCGTTGTCCCACGTGGACAGGTCGCCGTGCCCTGGGCTCATGACCCCGAGCGGGGAAGTCATGATGGAGGCGCAGGCAGACGGTGCGGCCAACACCTAATCGGAATGGGAGAACAAGATCAATGAATCGCCCCTTCAAAGCCTTGAATCCAACCTATTTTAAGCGCTACCGGGACTTTGCCCGACTGCTCGTAAAGCATGGCGAACCCGATCTGGCAGAGCGCATCGGGCTGACCAACTACCTGAGCGATGAAGACGGTCCAGATACGACCCAGGCGCGGGCCGAAGACCTCGCGGCCGACCTGGAAGAAATGGGCCCCACCTTCGTCAAACTGGGACAACTTCTCTCCACCCGGGCAGATATGCTGCCCATCGAATACCTGGAGGCGCTCAGTCGGCTCCAGGACAGCGTAGCCCCATTTCCCTTTGCCGAGGTGGAGCGCATCGTGGAAGAGGAACTGGGCACCAAGATCAAAAAGGCCTTCGCCGACTTTGAAGCGACGCCTATTGCTTCGGCATCCCTGGGCCAGGTGCACCGGGCCACCTTGCCGAGCGGACGGGTCGTCGCCGTCAAAGTGCAGCGCCCGGGCATTGAAGAGGAGATCACCCAGGACTTCGAAGCCATGGCCCCCCTGGCCGAGTTTCTCGATAAACACACTGACGTGGGTGCGAAGTATGAGTTTTCCGGGCTTCTGGATGATCTGAGGACCAGTATCCTGCGTGAGCTGGACTATCGGGAGGAGGCCGCCAGCCTGAAGACCATGGCGGAAAACCTGGCCGACCACACCCGACTTGTCATACCTCTTCCTGTGCAGGACTACACGACCACCCGGGTACTCACCATGGACTACGTCCGGGGTCGTAAAGTCACCGCCATCGGCCCCCTGGCCCAGTGTGAAATCCACGGTGATAGGTTGGTTTCTGAGCTCTTCCATGCCTATCTCGACCAGATTCTGATCCATGGTTTCTTTCACGCCGACCCCCACCCCGGCAACGTCTTTCTCACAGAAGACCGGGAACACCTGGCCCTTATCGATATGGGCATGATCTGCCAGGTCACCCCGGCCGCATCGGCGACGCTGCTGAAACTCCTCCTTTCCCTGAGCGAAGGGCTGGGTGAAGAAGCCGCGGGTTACGCCCTGGACCTCAGCACGCGGAAACCGGATTTTGACCACGGGGGCTTTACCACCGCCTTTTCCACCCTGGCCCTCGATGTGCGCTCGGCGGGCATGGGCGACCAGAAATTTGGCGCTATCTTCCTCATGATGCAGAAGGCCGCTGCGGAAAACGGGGTCCGTCTCGCCCGTGAATTACGCTTTCTCGGAAAGACGATTCTCAATTTGGAAGCCATCGGTGATGTGTTGGCTGAGGACTTCGACCCGCAGAAGGCCATTCGGAAACACGCGACGAAAGTGATGCGGGGCAATGTCTTTGATGCTGTGCGCCCCACCCAATTGCTCAAACAGGCGGCGGAGATGAAGGAAGTCATGGAGCGGCTGCCCCGGCGGCTGAATCAGATCCTGGACCTCTTGACGGAAAACCAGTTTCGCATCAATATCGATGCCCTGGATGAAGACCGGCTCATGCACGGTTTTGAGAAAGTAGCCAACCGCATTACCGTAGGCCTGGTGCTGGCCGCCATGATCATCGGCGCCGCGTTGATGATGAATATCGAGTCGTCCTTTACGCTCTTCGGCTATCCCGGTCTGGCCATCGTGTTGCTCGCCTTTGCCCTGGTCATTGGTGGATCGCTCGTGATTACCATTGTGTGGAACGATATCTACGGTCAACGTCGATAGCGAAACGAATAGATTGGTGACAGTTGAATAGATCCTACCCAATTCCCTTCCCCGCCCTGCGGGGTGCGCAGCGACAAATGGGGAGGAATAATGTTGTTATTAGGCTAAGCACCCGCTATTGTTAGTATGCTATGTCCAATTCAGGGCATGGCATAAGAATTGCGTAGTTGCTACGTAGGAACATTAGAAACATAGGAGACGAAGACCATGAAAAAGCTGTTGACGATCATGCTGAGCGTATTTGGACTGGTTTTGTTTGGCGCTGGCTGCAACCCGGAACCCGAAACGCCCGGTGAAAAGATTGAAGAAATGGGTGAAGAGATCGGTGATGCCGTAGACGACGCTGCCGACAACGTGGAAGACGCGGCCGAAGAAGCCGCCGACGCCGTCGAAGACGCTGCCGACCAATAAGCCGCTTCGCCCCACAAATGTGACAGCGGCCCGTCAGGCGCGACGCGCAGGGGTGACGGGCATATAACACAAACCCGAAACACGGCAACCAAGAAGGAGAAGACTCATGTTAGGAACCATCTTACTCGTAGTTCTGATTCTAATACTCTTGGGCGCCCTGCCCGCATGGCCCCATAGCCGTTCCTGGGGCTACTACCCCAGTGGCGGACTCGGTCTGGTGGTGATCATCCTGATCATCCTGGTCCTCATGGGCCGCTTATAGGTGTGCCTGGCCCGGTGCCCCTCCACGAGAGGCACCGGGCCATTTGTGTATCAAGGCACCACGACGGTCGATATTTTCCCCTTCAAGACAAACTCCGGATGGTGGCCAAAGTAGACGCCGTCCCATTCGAAGCCCCCCGTTTCCCCGGGAAAAATATACATCTCATCCCCCCGAACCACCGTAATGCTGGCCACATCGTCGAAGGGCAACGACGTCGCCCGGCCAAACAAGTCCTCCTCCGTATCGTAGACATAGTGGTGGTTGTAGTAGTGGGTCGTCTCAAAGCTCGGGTGCTGCTTCCACGTCCGCTTGACCGTCTCTGGCGTGCCGTAAGCGGCGGTCTCGGTACCGTCGGTGCCCAAGACTACCCCGTATTGATAGCCCGCGGGCAAGAGCAGGTAGCGGTCTTTGTATACAATGGAACTCGAGCTGGAACCCGAGGCCGAGAGGGGCAAATCCCGCAGGCGGGTCCAATCGTCCGATGTCGGGTCATAGCGCCAGTTGTCCACCACGTTGGCATAAGCCCCGGAGGTCAGCATGCTGACCCCACCCACCACGTAGAGCTGCCCCTTCACCGCAGCGGCCCCTGTAAGACACCGGGGTGCGCCGGGCAGGGGCGTCTTTTCCACCCAACCCCGCGCCGGGTGCTCCGTATCAAAGGCGATGAGGCGTGCACCGAAACGCCCTATCTCACCCGTGCGGTCCGTGACGCAATAGAAACGCTGGGCATCATAGTCCGCCCCACCAACGAGATAGATGGTGCTGCCCATAACCACGCTCCCGGCCCAGCAGGAGGGCGCCGGGAGCGGCGGCAGGGGAGACCAGGTCCACACACCCTGCTCGCGAGACAGACGGTAGCCGTCGGTGTAGGTAAAGGGGGCATCGTAACTGAAGCCGCCCCAGAGATAGAGAGAATCGCCGACCACGGCCCCCTGACCGGCCTGGCGGGGCACCCCGGGAAAGTCTGGCAGGGAAACCCAGCCCTTATCTTCATCGCCCAGCTTCAGTGCCCAGGCTTTGTTCAAGAAACCCCGGGGATAAACCCCGGGTTTCCAGTCTTCGTCGGCCCCACTG
>JAUIMA010000035.1 GCA_030432675.1 Candidatus Hydrogenedentota bacterium
GACTTTGCCTATCAACGTAGAAGCGTCTTTCGACGGCCGGCCTTTCCCTTCGTCCTTCCCATGGCGCAGACGATCCGCGTGGGAGAAGTCTACTGCGGTATCGACAAGATCGGGCACATGCTCGGATTCGGACGGCGGTACCATCAAATTTATGGGCGCCACCGGGAGCGAGGGGTCTCGCACGATGAAGCACTGGAGAAAACGGTGCAGTGGGGCCTGCGACATGAGTCCAGCGTGGTTGGAAAACTGGTAGACGGGATTTTTTCTCATGGTGACCTCGAGGCGAACTACCAGGGGCTCCGTCTGGCCCTGGCATTCAGCGGCGGACCGTCGCCTCTTTTTTATCGGGAAGAAGGGCGCTGGCAATACCGGGGCGACCTCGATATTAGGGACTATATCACTCCGGACTTTGATGAGTCATACAACCTGAATCACTACGCGGCATGGCGACACAAGCAGGTAGCGCCAGAGCTGCTCAAGCACTATCGTGATGGCGCGGAAGGGCATATCGTCAGAGCGCGCTTTGAACGATATCGAGAGGGGTGGCACCCGAGCCGCTCCAAGGAAATTATCGACGCTTATTTCAGCGACCGCGGTGAAACACCCCAGCACCTCTGCTGGTTGGACAGGGATTGTGATGCAGCTACCTGAAGGCTTTGTAGAGATTGATGGCGTGGTGGTAGATGTGCCCGCGTTGATGAAGTTAAAGCACTATTGTGACCCCAATCTGTGTAAGAACGGGCGATACTGTTGTGCCCAATATGAGATTACCCTGGACAAGGCCGATATGAAACGGGCGATTGGACTCATGCCCGAGGCGGCAAAGTTTGCACCAGAGGTGGGGGAAGACGGAGAGTTCGAAAATCCCTTTGACAAGGTGGAGCCCGGACGTTGGTCTATGGATTGCCACGAAGACTCGGGAGCCTGCGCCTTTTCATTCCGGGATAAGCAGGGGTGCGGGTGGTGTTCCCTCCATGCGGCCGCCCTGGCCAATGACCTTGACCCCTATGCAGAAAAGCCGGAAGTCTGCACCATGTGGCCCCTGGCGATCACGGAAAGTGGACAGAAGGTGCTTTCCATCCAGGATGACGTCTATAGCTTTCCCTGTGCCTGGAAACGGCGGGGGAAACCGAAGGGCCTCTATCCGGATATCGCCGATAACGTGGAAGCCATCTTCGGCAAAGCCTTTCGGGAAAAGCTGGAGGCGGCGATAGCCCGTCTGCAGGACGGAACGGAGCCGGAAGCAGCAAAGAAATAAACAGCGCGGCGAAGCAGGGAGTACTAAACCTTGCTTCGCCGCGTTTTCATACATTGCACCAAGGGGGGATTAGTTGTCCAGGTTGGCAAACATGCGCGTCACCGGGTTGATTCCGGGGAACTTGACGAAGCTTACGTGGCCATCCATATAGAGCACGTTGGAGCCGCCGGGAATGTGGCTGAAGTTTTCGGTGGAACGTGCCGTGCGATCGTTCAAAATGTAGATTTCACTCTGCGCCTTGGCGGAACCCGCCGCGTTGTTGATGTCGGTAATCAGGAAGCGCTCGATTCCCTCGCGAAGACGCATCATGGTCATTCCAACACCCAGCACGGGGACACCAATGGTCGTTGCGACTGTGTCTACATCGATATCATTGTCCACAAAGTCGACGGGGGACGACGCGCCGACGGCAGCGGTTGCATTGTTGTCGACCAGGAACTGCACGCCAAAAATCGCACCCGGCACATCGGGGGCCATGCCTAAGGCCAGAATAGCGCCTACCAACGCCGTCGCATCCGGTACGGTCGAAAAGCTACCGTCGTTCAAGGTGTCCGGGCTTTGTCCCTGGAGGATATCGCTGTCGTTAATGAGCCAGCCAAGATAGGTGTAGGACTCATTATCAAATTTGCAGGGAAGGATGGGGAGGTCGGGGTCGCCACCCACGTTCCAGCCGCCATTCAGGGCGTTGTCTGCTTCCGCATCGGAAGGGCAAATCATGACCCCGACATCGGAGAGATACTCGGGATACACCAGATCGCCTTCAAAGAAAAATCCGTTTGAGTCGGGCTCATCACAGACCCCATCGGTGGCACCTTCGGTGACCGTAGAGAGGTAGGGGTACTTTTCCCCTTGGGATTCGTTGGCGTACATCTTTAAGACAACGCCCATCTGTTTGAGGTTGTTTTGACAACTGGCACGGCGTGCGGCTTCCCGTGCGCGGGCCAGTGCGGGTAGGAGTATGGCTGCCAGAATGCCGATGATGGCGATCACGACCAGCAGTTCGATGAGGGTGAAACCTTGTTTTTTCATGAAAAAGATTCCTTGTTGAGGGGTTATGAAGGTTTGTTTGAGCGAAAGCGCCCTCGATGGCGCATGATGCCAAGGTTCTCCACGCCTTGAAATTGCACGATCCCGTAAGTATCTACCAGTAAGTAGGTGTTGATATTCTGTAATGAAATGGCCCAAATGTCAATAGATAATTGCTGCTATACCGCCCACTTGACGTGCAAGCGCCCAATCCTGCCAGACCTGCGCCTTCGATGGCGTAAAGACCGCAAAGCGGACCGGTTTTTATGGAATTTTCCGCATGAAAAAAGCCGACGGAATCGGAGGTGTTTCCGATTCCGTCGGCGGTACCCGTATTTTCCGGAATGTCAGGTCCCGGTGCTGGTGTTACGCGCCCTTGTTTAAGAGGGAGTCAAACGTGGCGAAGTTCAGGTTGGCGATCCCTTCGCCTTCGTTAAACTTAACGAACTCGGCGTGGCCATCCATGTAGAGGATATTGGCTCCGCCAGGTATGTGATTATAGTCGGCAGGCACCCGTCCCAGTCGATCCCACATGACAAAAATCTGACTCTGGCCTTCCGCCGAAGCGGCGGCGTTGTTGATATCCGTGATAAGGAAACGCTCGATGCCCTCCCGCAGACGGAGGATGGAGTCACCGCCCGACGTGCCTGTTCCGCCAGGCACGCTCAGATTCTCTTTGGTAAAGGCATTGAACGCCTCCTTGTTCTCTTCCGTCGGTGCACCGGAGAAGGTTACAAAGAGGGGGAACAATACGTCGAGAATCTCCAGGATCATTTCGTTTGCCTGAACGGGAATCAAGAGACCCGGATCGTAGGCGTTGAAGGGATAGTCACTGTAGTCTGCCAATCCGAAGGCTTCCATCGTGGCGACCATGGTGGCCGGGGAAGTCGCCGGGTCGCTGGCTTCGATACGATCCATGATATACCCGTAGTAGGCATAGCTCTGGTCTACGCCGCTCGCGCAGGAACCGCCATGGCTGCAGCCCGCGCGCTCAGACTGGGCCCGTGCGTCCATGGAACCAAAGAGGTTCTCGCCAGCTGTGCTGAAGCCGTTGTCTACGCCCGTCCAGCGAAATGCGCCGCCTTCCGCATCGGAAGGGCAAATGAGCACGTTGGAGTCTGTCAGGTATTCCGGATAGATTTCCGGGACGGATGGTCCATAGTTGGACACGACGTTGATCCCGGCGGGATTGCCGTCGTTGGGGATGTAGGCCTTGATAAAGAGACTCGGCCATTGTTCCCCCTGGCTCTCATTCGCAAACATTTTGAAGACAATGCCCATTTGCTTGAGATTGTTCTGGCAACTGGCCCGCCGGGCAGCTTCCCGGGCACGTGCCAGGGCGGGGAGCAATATGGCGGCCAAAATGCCAATGATGGCGATGACAACCAACAACTCGATTAGGGTAAATCCACGTTTTTTCATACTCGATAATTCCTCCTGTTGAATACGGTTGTAATGGGATGACAGTAAGATAATGTAGAAAAGAGGGGCGCACGTGTTTCTCCCAAAATCCGTGCTCCTACTTAGGTCCTGTCACGCTACACCATGGACCCTCTGCTAGTTTGTCGTATTCTGCGCAAAAAGTCAAAGGGTAGCGAATCTGCTTCCGAGCCGCAGTGCATAGGGTGGAAAACGGACTGGATGTGTTAGAATTCGAAACGAGTTTTTCCCTTTCCGTACGTTACCACTTTGCGCTTTCTTCTATGATTTCGCACTTGGGGGTGTGGTTATGGTACAACTGCCCGTCAGGATGTCGATCCCCCTTTGCGTGGTCCGTCGGCGTCCGGGAATTAACCATGTTGGAGAATATTGTTCAGTGAACACACGCGTTGTCGGGGTGGAAATAGGTGGCACTAAGTTACAGGTGGTTTTGGGTACGTCAGATGGGGCCATTTTGTTGCGAAAACGGGGGAGCGTCGATCCGGATGCGGGTGCGAAGGGTATCCTTGCGTGGATCGAAAAGGCCATCGAGAGTACGTTATCCGAATTGTCCGGGGAGGACCAGGTGTCCGCCATGGGGGTGGGCTTTGGAGGGCCAGTCCACACGGCTACCGGAAAGGTCTTGACCTCACATCAGGTGGCGGGCTGGGACGGTATCGCCCTCAAGAGTTGGCTGACGGACCGGTTTCAGCTGCCTGTCGTAATCGAAAATGACGCGAACGCCGCCGGTTGGGCGGAATATTGTCACGGTGCAGGTCAGGGAACTCAGAATTTCGTATATTGCAATATTGGGAGCGGTATCGGAGGTGCCTTTGTGGCAAACGGTGCGCTCTACAATGGCCAAGGTTACGGCGCTTGTGAGATTGGTCATACGTACGTGCCAGACTGGACCGCCTCCGTACCGGGGGCATCGGAGAAGCTGGAAAACCTCTGTTCAGGCTGGTCAATAACCTCCCGTATTCAGCGCTGGGAGGGTATCGCGCCCGATTCGCCCTTGGGCGTCCGCTGTCGTGGGAATGCGGCATTGCTGACCTGCCCGATGCTGGCGGAGGCTGCGAATGAAGGCGATGACCGGGCGTTGAAGGAGATCGAGGCCATCGCGGGCGGTGTGGGGGCAGCCCTGACCAACGTGATCACCCTGTTGCACCCCGAGCGGGTTGCCCTGGGGGGCGGCGTGGCGTTGATGGGCGATGTATTGCTCAATCCTATTCGAAGCTATATCGCCCAACACGTATTTGGTCCTTACAAGGAGCGTTTCGAATTGGTGCCCTGCGCCCTGGAAGAAGATGTTGTTACGGTGGGGGCGCTGTTGCTGGCTTCCCAGGCGACAACGGGATGATAGCGCGTGTCGATTGCCCCCTGCCCAAGCAATCAAGAAATCGGCTCCAGGTGCGCGTTTGCGCGCCGGTGAAGTCAAGGCATATACTTTAACTCCACAACCTGTCAGAATAGTGAGGATCTCATGCCTGTCGAAGAAGTACTCGTTTCCCTCCACAGTTTCGTCATCGTCGTTTCACTTGTTATGGGGCTCCTTGTAGGTAGCTTCTGCAATGTGTGCGTCGGTCGATGGCCCCACGGGGAATCGGTGGTAACTCCCCGTTCCCGGTGCCCCAAGTGCATGAATGCCATTACCTGGTACGACAACATTCCCCTGTTGAGCTGGCTCATACTGGGTGCCAAATGCCGCAATTGCAAGGCACCCATATCATGGCAGTATCCCCTGGTGGAGGCCATCACCGGGGTTCTTTTCGTGGCCGTCTACTTGCGCTTTGGTCTGACCCTCGCCACACCCGTTTATATGGTGATGGCGGCGGCGATGGTGGTGGTGACGTTTCAGGATTTAGCCGATTGGACTATTCCGGATGAAATCACCAAGACGGGTGTCCCCATCGGTTTGGGACTTTCCGTCGTGGCCCTGTTAATGGGCGACGAATCCCTGCTGGTTACCCACCCCTTTGATGCCATTCTTGGCATCGTACTCGGATTTGCCGTGCTTTTCGGGCTGGACCGGATTACCGTCCTCTTGATGAAAAAACCTGGTATGGGAATGGGCGATGTAAAACTGCTCGCGATGCTGGGCGCGTTTATCGGCTGGCAGGGAGTGCTTGGCACCTTGATGCTCGCGTCGGTCCTCGGAAGTACGATTGGTCTCGCGGTGCTCCTGTATTTCCGGATGAAGGGTGGCGCGGAGTCCGCCGATGTGAGCACGGTTCCCGATGATGAGCGCTCTCCGGAAGAGGGCGACGAAAGTACCGTTGCCAAGGTTGCGGAGACGGATGAGGAAGATGATGATGGAATCAGTCTCGACCACCGGTACCTGCCGTTTGGACCGTATCTTGCCATCGGGGGATTGGTGTATATCTTCGTCGGGCCGCAGGTCTTGGCCTGGTACCTTGCCAGTTTGACGCTTCCATACTGATTGGACGCGATAAAAAGGCATTGGGGGCCACGGAGTTGGATGAAGACCATGCTTTGCTCGTTTCGCGGGGAGGATATCCGCCGGGCGACGCGGTAGTAAGGATAGACGATGTACCCTGCACTAATCCGATTTGATGAAGCGTATTGTGAGCGATTGTGGGGGGGGAAGCGGATGGCGGGCCTGCTGGGTAAACCCGCACCAACCGATCGTCCGATAGGTGAGGCGTGGCTGATAGCCGACCATGCCACGCACGTGAGCACCGTGAATGACGGCGGCCCCTGGCAGGGGATGACCCTTCACGCGATTCTGGAGGCCCATGGGGATTACCTTCTGGGCACCTGCGCCAAACCCACGATTCACGGACAGTTCCCGCTCTTGTTAAAAATCCTCGATGCCGCCGATGTCTTATCTGTGCAGGTGCACCCCGATGATGATGCGGCGGTTGCGCTCGGTGAGTCCGACGTGGGCAAGACCGAGATGTGGCACGTGCTCGAGTCGGAGCCCGGGAGCGAGTTAATTTGTGGGCTCGACCCTGCCGTGGATAAGGCCCAATTCCTGGATGCCATCAAGCAAAACGATGTGCAGCATATCATGCGGAGTTTTCCCGCGCCGCCCGGAACGTCTGCCTTCGTGGCCGCAGGGACGGTCCATGCCATTGGGGCGGGTATCCTGCTTGCCGAGATCCAGCAGAACAGCGATTTAACCTACCGTATCTACGACTGGGACCGGGTAGATGCCCAGGGAAATCATCGGGAACTTCACCTGGAGAAGGCAGCTACGGTGAGCCGATTCGGAAGCCCTCACGGGGGAGCGGCCACGCCGTTGTCGTACAGGGAGGATGACGCGACCATCACGCTCCTCGGGGCTTGCCAGCACTTTGCCACCGCACTGGTAGAGGCACCGTCCCGCCATCTTCGCAAGACCCATGGCCGCTCTTTCCATCTGATTCTCGCCCGGGATAGCGAAGCCACCGTGTCGGCCGGCGGAAATTGTGTTACCCTTGATAGAGGCACTGCCGTGTTGGTGCCCGGAGGCGTCGCCGAATACTACCTGGAAAGTGATGGGGCCATGTTGGATTTCTTCGTACCAGACCTACACGCGGATGTTATTGCACCCTTGCGCGAGGCCGGTCATGCTGAGGCCGCCATTGGGGCCTTGGGAGGTGACCCTGCCGGGAGTGATGTAACGCGGGAGTTAAGCCGTTGAGCGAACGATTGCACAGAAAATCGATCCATTATGGAGCGATTTATGTGGGTTCACGCTGGAAATCCCACGTATACTGTGTAATCTCAAAGAGCCGTGACGCGTCGCGCTCGGAGGGGTCGCAATGAAACAGTTGAGCGATGCGGCGCTGGTACTCCGGTGTATTGAAGGAGACAGCGATGCCTTCGGTGAAGTCGTCCGTCGTTACGAATCTGCCGTCTACGCCACGGCCCACTACTATGTAGGGCGCTACGGTGTCGCCGAGGATGTAGCACAAGAGTCCTTTTGGGCGGCCTATCGGAGCTTACGACGGTTGCGGGATCCCAATCGTCTGGGTGCCTGGATTCGGGAGATCACCACCCGGACGTCTGCCAATTGGCTACGTCGTAATCGATCCCGCCTCATGCAGGAGACCCCGCTGCCTCATCGGCGGACCATATCAATTGAAGACGCACGCAAGGGACCGGATGTCCTCTTGCAGCGAGAAGACTTGTATGCCCAGTTGAGTCGCGCCATCGACACGTTGCCCGAGCGGTATCGTCTGCCGGTTATGTTGCGCTATTTGCAAGAATTGAGTTACGAAGAGATCAGTAATTTCACGGGAGAGTCCCGCGATGAAATTCGCGGAATACTGCACCGGGCTGGACGCCAGCTGCGGGAGGTCCTGCGAAATGATGAAGATTCCGATGAAGGACAACTTTCTTGGCCACATGCTCACAAGTAAATACCTTCTTTCAGGCGTACGTGGATGGTGAACTTTCCACGTCGGAAGATGTGGTATTGGGGGCGCATTTAGCGCAGTGTGCGCGTTGCCGTGATGAAATTACGTCTCTAACGGAGTTCCATCAGGAGCTGGTGGGGGCGTGTGCCATGCATCGTCAGCAAGGCAGCCTGCGGGGGGGCGTGCTTGCCCATCTTCCCGACATGGAGCCCGCACTGGCGCACGGGTCGCACCCTACCGACCCCAGTGTGTTGCCGTCCCACTCGGGCGTACGTTTTCCTTTGTCCCTTGTGGCCGTGGCTGCCATGTTGGTGATGGGATTGATGGGTATCGCCTTTTACGCCTTTTCGGGACAGGTCGTGACCCAGGATGCCGTGGGTATGGTCATCCATAGTAGTGGTGCTGGCGCTGTGCTTCGGGAAGCCGGTTCTAACGAGTCGCGCGCGGCAACGCTTGAGACCTTGATTGCCCGGGATGATATATTGCGTACCCTGGACGATGGGCAGCTCGGCATTGCGTTGGATCGGGGCTCTTCTGTCAAAGTAAATCACGATACCCATCTGGCGGTCTTGGATGCCCGCAATGTGTTCGTTTATGAGGGGCAAGCCTTCTTTGATGTGGGGCGGGACCGTGCACACTTTTTTGTCAACACTCCCGCAGGTGAAATCCTGGTTTTTGGGACTTCCTTTGTTGTGGATGTGACCCATGACGTGACCACGGTTATCGTCGTGAAAGGGGATGTACTCGTGAGTACCTCCGCTGGCCGCTCGGCATTGACACGGGGAAAACAGTGTCAATTGCGTCGTGGACAATTGCCGACCCCACCTGAGGATGCCAGCAATCAGGCTCTGCTGGCCTGGGCGACGGGTATTGAGTATGAGCCGGACAGCCACGCTGCGGCCCTGTATCAGGAGTTGTTTGGCAAGGATGGGGCCGATTTGGTGGCCCTTCCCGCCGAAGCGGTGTATGCAGTCCGCAATTTGAAAGATAGGGAAGTGGGCGGCGTTCAGCTTAGTTGGGAATCAGACGGTATCGCTGCAGGTCATTGCGGTTATTTCCTGCATGTTACCGATAGTGATGACAACTTGCTGTTCCTCGACACCGTGCCCAGTAATCTTTTCAATGACCGGAACACCCAGTCCGTTACGTTTACACCGCCTGATGGTCCTTTTTCCGGGGTCGATGTGGTCCACGTTCGTCTCATTCCCGATTACCATCGGGGTGCCATTGAAAGTGCTATTCGCGTCAACCTGATTGTGCACTAAGGCGCAATTTCAGGCAGCTGGGTCATCAACTCCAACGCGAGCGCCTGACCCTTCCAAAACGCGGTGGCTCAGGTGGACAAGACGGGGGAAGTTCGTGCCCGTCACGTTGGTTTCAGTCGGCTCAATCGTAGAGCCCTCCTTTGTGCCTTGTCGCAAATCCCTTTCTTACGCGTTTTTTGATTGGCCATTTCTAAATTTAGGCATACTTCAAAATGACTTGCGCGGAGGTTAAAAGTCGTGCTATAGTCTACCCATATCATAGGACGGCTCCATGGTGGATGGGGCGACCGGGATTGGAAAGGTGGTTTTTCCGTGAATACGCGTTGGATGGTAACGGGTAGTGTGCTGTTGGGCTTTGTATTGCTGCTGGGCGCGGGCTGTCTGGTTGCTGAGCAGTCAGATGAGACGCGTAGCTCGCCGGAGGGTCCCCTTCGGGTGACCTGCACCATTGGCATGATTTCGGATGTAGCCGCGGCCATCGGTGGGGAGCACGTGACCGTGGTGGGCCTCATGGGACCTGGGGTAGATCCCCACCTTTACAAGGCGACCCAGGGTGACTTGGCCCGTTTACGTGATGCTGATCTGATTCTATACAACGGGCTGCACTTGGAAGGGCGTATGGCGGATGTGCTCGTGAAGCTGGCCAGCCGAACTCCCACCTACCAGGTGACGGATACGATTGATCCATCCTTATTGCGTGAACCCCCGGAATTTTCAGGGAACTATGACCCGCACGTCTGGTTTGATGTTTCTCTGTGGAAGACCGTGGCAACACGCATTCACGAAATTCTCGTGGAGCACGCCCCGGAGCACAAGACGTATTTCGATGGGCTAGCGGCAGACTATCTCAATGAGATGGATACGCTGCACGACTATGCACAGAAGGAGCTTGCTTCGATTCCTTCCGAGAACCGGATTCTGGTTACGGCCCACGACGCCTTTGGCTACTTTGGCCGGGCCTACGGACTGGAAGTGCTGGGCATCCAGGGTATCAGTACGTCATCGGAGTATGGGCTGCAGGATCTGAATGGATTGATCAATACCCTTGTGGAGCGAAAGATCCCGGCCGTATTTGTAGAGTCCTCGGTATCGCCACGCTCCATCGAAGCGCTGATCGCCGGCGCGGAAGCCAATGGTCACTCGGTGAGGCTTGGTGGCGAGCTATACTCGGATGCGATGGGGGCCGACGGTACGCCGGAAGGTACCTATCTCGGTATGGTGCGACACAACGTAGACACAATCGTAAAGGCACTCCATGATGGCGACGCCCGCTGAAGAGATTCCCATCGAAGTACATGATTTGACGGTAGCCTATCAGCACCGTCCCGTACTCTGGGACATCGACCTTTGTTTTCCCCAGGGACAACTCATCGGAATTGTCGGGCCGAACGGCGCGGGCAAGAGCACCCTGATCAAGGCGATTATGGGGCTGGTTCCCCTTGCTTCGGGTCATGTGGAGATTTTCGGGCAACGCTCCCGTCAGGCCCTGCGTTCGGTGGCGTATGTGCCCCAACGCGAGTCCGTTGATTGGGATTTTCCGACGACCGCGCTGGACGTGGTGCTCATGGGCCGCTACGGTCAATTGCCCCTCTTTGGTCGGCCCCGTGCGAAGGACAAAGAAATCGCTCGTCAGAGTTTGGATAAAGTGGGGATGGGGGACTATGCGGATCGTCAGATCAGCCAGTTATCAGGTGGGCAGCAGCAACGCGTGTTCCTTGCCCGTGCTCTCGCGCAGCAAACCCGCGTGTACTTGATGGATGAACCGTTTGCGGGGGTGGACGCGGCCACCGAGAAAGCCATTGTCACCATTTTGCGGGAACTTCAAGCCGAGGGCAGTACGGTAATCGTGGTGCACCATGACCTGCACAGTGTGCCAGATTACTTCGACCACGTGTTGCTGCTGAATCTGCGGACGGTGGCCTTCGGTCCTGTGGCCACGACCTTTACAGAGGAAAACCTCAATGCGACTTACGGCGGTCGCCTCCACCTGCTCAGTGACGTGACTGAGCGGCTGCGCCAAGGGGAGTGGAGCGCCCGGAAACAGGCGAAATAGCCCGCCTATGTTGCAGCAGGATCCCTTCCCATGAAATCGTCCACGACCTTCGAAAACCTGCCTCCCTGGCTGGAGTTTTTTACGTTCCCGAGTGTGAATGTGCTCCACGTATTGTTGGGGTGCATCATTCTGGGTGTGAGCGCTGGCCTCCTGGGCTCCTTCGCGTTTCTGCGAAAACGATCGCTACTGGGTGACGCCCTGTCGCACGCCGCACTCCCCGGTGTCTGTATGGCATTCATGTTGACCGGCACCAAGAATCCGGTGGTCATTCTTTGTGGAGCGGTGTTTTCCTGCTGGGCCGGTGCGCTTGCCATCGAATGGATAGTGAAATACACCCGCTGCAAAGAGGACAGCGCTCTGGGTATGGTGCTGTCGGTGTTTTTTGGATTGGGGATTCTGCTGCTGACCCATATCCAGAAGTCTGGTCAGGCGGCCCAGTCGGGACTCGATAAATTCCTGTTTGGTCAAGCCGCCTCGTTGGTGGAGCGGGACCTGTATATTCTTGGCGGGCTCGGCTTGGTGCTCTGCCTGATCGTAATTCTGGCCTTCAAGGAATTCAAGATCGTGTCCTTCGATCCGGATTTTGCGCAGGCGGTGGGGCTTCCGGTTCGCCTGGTGGAATTCAGTCTCGCCACGCTGATTGTGCTGGCGGTCTGTATCGGGCTTCAGGCCGTGGGGGTGGTGCTCATGGCGGCCATGCTGGTTACCCCGGCGGCGGCGGCACGTTTCTGGACCAACAATCTTTCCCGCATGCTCTGGCTCGCGACCTTGTTTGGCGGGCTGAGCGGCGCTATCGGAGCCTATGTCAGTTATCTCAGCGTGAAGATGCCGACGGGTCCCTGGATGGTCGTGGCCGTAACCAGCATTTTCATCGGGTCATTCTTGTTTGCCCCACAGCGCGGTGCCCTGGCCCGGGCGCGACGGCACCGACTTTTTCGCCAGAAAACCGCCAAGGAAAACATTCTTCGTACGACCTACAAGTTTGCCGAGCAGGCCGGGCGTTGGGATACACCCGTTTCTCTGAATGAATTGCTCCAACACCGGGAAATGTCTACGGCCCAATTGCGTCGTACGATTCACCGTCTAACGCGCGCAGGTTTTATCGAGGAAACCCATGTGGGGCTCTTGCACCTTACCGAAGCCGGGAAAGAAGAAGCGGAGCGTGTGACCCGCTTGCACCGCCTCTGGGAGCTCTACCTCATGACGAAACTGGAGATCGCGCCCGACCACGTGCACGATGACGCCGAGGAAATTGAGCATATCCTTACGCCCGATTTGGAGCGTCGACTTCTGCTGGAACTGGAAGGAGAGTTGACCGATCCCCATGGCCAGAAAATCCCCGGTAGTCTCGCCGTGGTCGCGGAGGAGAAACGCCGGAAATGATGAGCATGGATTCTGTATGGATAGTCTTGATCGGCAGCCTCGTCGCGACGTCGTGCGCCTTGGTGGGCTGCTTTCTTGTACTGCGACGGCTCTCCATGTTGGGGGATGCCATCAGTCACGCGGTGTTGCCGGGCATTGTCGTCGCCTTCATGCTGACTGGGAGTCGCAACATCGGCTTCATGTTGGTGGGGGCCATGGCCATGGGCATGCTGACCGCGTTTCTCACCGACGTGCTCAGCCGATTTGGAAAGCTCCAATCCGACGCCGCCATGGGCGTGACCTTTACCTGGCTCTTTGCCATCGGCGTCATTCTCGTCAGCAAGTTTACCGGTATGGTCGATCTGGATGTGGATTGCGTCCTGTATGGGGAGATCGTCCTGGCCCCCCTGGACGTGATCGAGTGGGGGGGCAGAAATTTCGGTCCGCGGGCTATCTGGTTGACTGGAATCGTTTGCGTCGCCAACTTGCTCTTCGTCACCTTGGGGTACAAGCAGCTTAAGGTCTGTGCGTTTGACGCGGGCCTCGCGGCTTCCATTGGTATCTCGGTATCGCTCTGGCACTACCTGTTGATGGGATTCGTTTCGCTTACGACCGTGGCTTCCTTCGAGAGCGTGGGTGCTATTCTCGTTGTCGCGATGTTGATTGTACCGCCGAATACGGCCTACCTCCTCACCGACAGGCTGTCCTACATGCTCCTGATTGCCGTCGGGGTAGGGATACTGAGTGCGTTGGGGGGCTTCCTGCTGGCGACGTGGTTGGATGGTGCGATCGCGGCGGCCATGGCAGTAGTGAGCGGTGTGCTCTATACCCTGGCAGCCTTGTTGGGGCCCCGCCACGGCGTCCTGGCGAGGCACCGTGCCCACCGGAATATAGAATTACATGTGGAGGAAGCAGACGAACTCGGGAGCGAACTCAGATCGTGACCATGGGGTCGAGTTTCTCCACGCGGTGGGCGTAGATTTCGTTGCATGTTTCTGCTACGCTTAACGCGGTTTTCAGGCAGGACAGAGGAGGTTACTACCCATCATGAAATATGAAATTACCTTTATGCGTCGGGGTGACGTTACCGACAGTCAGAAGGAAGACCTCCTGAGGAAATTGAAGCTCAAGTTGCTCAAAGAAAAAGAAAAGGGGCGTGCCGGTACCTGGATCGTCAAGGGGCCCAACGGACTGAACGATACGGACCTCGCGAAAGCGTTGCGCCGCTTCAAGATTTCCAAAGAAATGAGCAAGGCCACCGTTTCGGAGCTGTAGGTGCAAGGCGCCCGGTTAACGAAACAGGGGTTCACTCGTCGGAGGCTTGGCGCCTCCCATAGACGCATAGCCTTCGCCGTGAGCAATGGGATTTTCACCGACCCAACGTTCGTCAATGGGTTCTGAGGCGGGTTGGAAACGCGTGTCGCAGGAAAAGCGCACTCGGCCCTGTTTGCTTAAATTGTCCATGGAGCCGTGGAGCATGAACAGGGGCATGATCACCACATCGCCCGCCTTGAACTCTGCGGTCAGCAGATGGACACCCGCCTCTGCGGCCAGGGCCACGGGATCCATGGTCACATGCCCGGGTCGGCTCTTGTCTTTGTCCACATCCAGACCATGAAACTGGTCGTGAAGGTCAGTCCAGCGGTGGGAGTCTTCTACCAGCAACAAGGGACCTTCTTCCAGGGCCACGTCACCCAGGACCGTCCAGACGGTATAGAGACGATCCGTACCGCGGTTCATGTAGACATGGTCGAAATGGAAGGCGGAGGCCCTTCCCGGATGCATGGTGCGGAGCCAGAGAAAGTCATAGGGCCGTACGGCCTCACCCAACAACTGCTCCATGATGGAGACAATGGGCCCGTCGTGGGTCACATTGCGCAGGGCCTGGCCTTCGCAGATGGAGCGCCAGAAATCGCCCAGGTCAGAGACCATTTCGGCCCGCAGACTGGTGCCGGAAGAGAGGCCCTCTATCAAAGGTTCTTTAAACTCGCCGACGGAGGCCAGTTTCGTAAGGATTTCCAGACGTGCCGCCAACACGTCTTCCCGATTCAGAACGCCCCGGAGATATAGATAGCCCCCATCGGCCATTTGCTGCTGTAGGGCTGCGGCATCGCCCACGAGGTCGGCACTGTCTCTCATTTCGGCCAGCATGCCGTGAGGGATGGGATGTTGGTGGGTGGAGTAGTTGCCGTCGGTGTTCATGATGGGGGCGCTCCATGGTTTCTTCTGCCAAATGGAATAGGTTGCCCATCATCATACGCGATGAACGGGGAGGGCGCAAAAATCGGGCGGAAAGATGCCCGGGGCGCGGGGGGCGTGCTACACTACGGGGCGCTAACCCATTGAGATAACCCGCCGAATTACAGGAATTTCCCCATGCATGAAAAGAAGAAATTTGGAGGCAAACATCAGCCCAAGGGCTTGTTGGTCCTCCACATGGATCGGGATATCCTGGTGGTGGACAAGGCGCCCGGTCTCTTGACCATGGGGACCGATCGCCAGAAAGTGGAAACGGCCTACTATCGGTTAACCGATTTCGTACGGAAGGGCAATCCCAAGTCCCGTGAACGGATCTACATCGTCCATCGTCTCGATCGGGAGGTCTCGGGTATTCTGGTCTTCGCCCGGACCATCGAGGCCAAGAACAATCTACAGGCCCAATGGGATGAAGTTGAGAAACGCTATTTGGCCCTGGTCCATGGTGTGCCCCGTGATGCGGAAGGGAAGTTCAGCTCCTATCTGGTGGAGAATGGGGTCCACAGCGTGCACTCCACGGAAGACAAGCGTCGGGGAAAACTTTCGGAGACGGGTTACGAGCTCTTGGGCCAGTATCGGGGGGTGAGTTGCCTGAACATTCACTTGCTGACCGGGCGGAAGCACCAGATTCGGGTCCACCTGTCAGAGAACAAGATGCCTATCGTGGGGGACACGAAGTATGGCGCGCCCAAAGGGGTTGCGAAACGCCTTGCCCTCCACGCGAAATCCATTGCTTTCAAGCATCCCTACAGCGGCAAACCGTGTTTCTACGAAACCCGAACGCCCCACCTCTTTTCCCGGTATGTGCCCTGAAACGCTGCCTTTTGTGCGTCTCTTCACCGTGTGATAGTATGCAGGGACGTTGCCCGAGGATGACGTGCTGTCTCAGGGCAAGGTCCCGCGCTACATGGAATTTCCAGGGGGCCGAATACAGAGAAGGTCCCGACTCAATCTGCGTTGCAGGCGGGTGTGAAGTTTGGCGGTATCGAAGTAGCAATGTGGCTGGGCCACGCTAGGAACTTTCATGGTACTTCATAGAAATCTATTGGCATTCGTCGTGTGTGTGGGGGCCGTCTTGTCGGCCGGAGTGAGCTCAGGTGATTCGTTGCCATCGCCCCTGCGCGCGGCGGTTGATCGGGCCGTTTCCGTGGTAAAGCCGGCACTGGTTCAGATTCATGTGGTGGAGTCTTATTTTCGCGAAGGTCGGGAAACCAAGTACCAAATCTCTGGCAGCGGTGCGGTCATTACACCGGAAGGCCACGTTATCACCAACCACCATGTGGCTGGCCACGCCACCCGCATAAAGGTCATCTTCTTCGACAAGGAAGAGATGGAGGCCACCCTCGTCGGCAAAGATCCCCTCACCGATCTGGCCATAATCAAGTTGCAGCCTGAAACGCCTCGGGAATTCCCTACCGTACCTTTCGGCGACTCCGATGCCGTACGCGTGGGTGATCAGGTGCTGGCCATGGGCAGTCCGCGAGCGCTTTCACAGTCGGTCACCTTGGGGATTGTCAGCAACACCCAGATGATTATGCCCGCTTCCATGCGTCGCTATGGGGGCATGGAAATGGACGGGGAAGACGTAGGCGCACTGGTGCGTTGGCTGGGTCACGACGCGGCAATTTACCCGGGAAACTCGGGTGGCCCGTTGGTCAATCTCAATGGCGAGATTATCGGCATCAATGAAATCGGTGTGGGCCTCGGCGGTGCGATTCCCGGGAATCTGGCCAAGCAGGTCGGCGAAGAGCTTATCGCCAAAGGCAAGATGGAGCGCGGTTGGCTCGGTGTTGAAGTCCAGCCCCGGCTCAAACACAGTCCCCATGAGTCCGGCGTGCTGGTGAGTGGGGTGCTAACCTCTTCCCCAGGTGCGGATGCGGGCATTCAGGCCGGCGACGTGCTGATGTCGATAAACGGCATTGGCGTGGATGTGCGTTTCGCAGAGCAGCTCCCGGATTTTAATCAGCTGGTCGCCGAGTTGCCGATCGGGCAGCCTGTCTCGGTAAAGCTCCAACGGGGTGACGAAGCCCTGGCCCTGGACGTGACACCCATCGAGCGGGAAGTCTTCCTTCAGGATGAGGTTGAGTTGCGGGCCTGGGGTGTCACCGTTCGCGAAATGTCCTTTCGCATGGCGAAGGAATTGAAGCGGGAGACGACCGATGGTGTGCTGATTACCTCGGTGCGCCCCGGTGGTCCGGCGGGTTCCTCTAAGCCCCAGATAAAACGCAACGACGTGCTGGTCTCCGTCGCGGGTGAGACCATTACGGATATCGCCTCGCTGCAGGCCGCCACCGAAAAACTTCAGGTTGAGGCCACGGATCCCATCCCCACGCTCACGGGTTTCGAGCGGAAGAACGGACAGTTCTTGACGGTCGTTGATGTGGGGCTGAAGGAGCTGCAGGACCCGGGCCTGGAAGTGAAGAAGGCCTGGTTGCCGGTAGAGACCCAGGTGATCACGCGGGACATTGCGGAGTTGCTGGGCGATGAGTCCCTTATGGGCTTTCGGGTGACCCACGTTTACAAAGAGAGCACGGCCGAGAAGGCGGGCATTCAGGTGGGAGACTTGATTCACGCCGTGGACGAGCAGCCTCTGACGGCAACGGCCTTAGAACATTATGAGGAATTGCCGACGCTCGTTCGCCAGTATCGGAGCGGCACCTCGGTGACCCTTTCGATCAGCCGGGACGGTGAAGCCCGGGAAGTTCCCGTGGAATTGGTGCGTGCGCCGAAACTTGATCGGGAAATGAAGAAGTATCGTAACGATGATTTTGAGTTTACGGTGCGTGACATCACCTTTTTCGACAAGGCGGAAGAAAGCTGGGCAACGAGCCAAGCCGGTGTGTTGATTGACGAGGTTACTTCCGGGGGGTGGGCCGCATTGGGTCAGCTCGCTGTCGGAGACCTCTTGTTAACCATCGACGGTCAGCCCGCTAACACGGTGGAGGATGTGGAGCGGCTGCTGTCTGAGTTGGCAGAGAAGAAGGCCGACACGGTAGTCTTTAAAGTGCTCCATGGAATCCACACGGAATTCATCGAGATTGAGCCCAAGTGGTCCTGAGTGCCGAGGCGGGTTAGACGCCTGGTTAACTTTTTTCAAACGAACCCCAATAAGGATTGAGACGTTTATGTACATCCTTCGTAAATATGTTGTTGCAGCGATCGCACTGTCGGTGCTGACCCTTTCCCTGAGTGCCCGGGCCCAGTCGGATGCGGAAAAGGGACGGGCCATTCTGAAAGCCAATCAGGCAGCCGTGGTGACGGTGCAGATGGTAGTCAAGATCACCTGGTCCATGGGAGGAAACTCCAACCAGAACGAAAGTAAAGTGGAAGCCACCGGGACGGTCATCGGAGCGGATGGCTTGACGGTGCTGGCCCTTTCTTCAACCGACCCGAGCAGCATTTCCAAGACGATGGGCAGCGACTTCAAAATGGATGCCGAGTTGAGCGATATCAAGTTGCTCCTGCAAGACGACACGGAAGTGCCTGCCGAAGTGGTCATTCGTGATGTCGAGCTGGATCTCGCGTTTGTGCGCCCCCTCGAGAAGCCCGCAACGCCCATGGCCTTCGTAGACCTGAATGGCGCGGCGGAAGTGCAACTGCTGGATCGGGTGCTTACGTTGAACCGCCTGGGCCGTGTGGCCAACCGCGTGTACTCCGCTTCGTTTGAGTATATTGACGCTGTCGTCGAGAAGCCCCGTCGTTACTATATCCCGGGGAACGACCCGACCAGCACCAGCGCGGGCTGTCCTTCCTTTGATTTGGACGGCAAGATCGTCGGTGTCTTTGTGTTGCGTGCCATCAGCGCCGAGGCGGGTACTGGCGGGCGACGTGACAACGTCATGCCTATCATTCTACCCGCTATCGACATACTCGACGGCGTGGCGCAGGTGCCTCCGTTCAAGTGACGGGTCGGCGCGGGTTCGGAGAACGCGGGCCCATGCAGACATTGGAGTAATTCACGTGCGCCCCTCTGCGGAGGGGCGCACGTCTTCACAAGCTGGCAGACGCTGTGGCTTGGCACCAGACAACCAGAAAGTGTTTATTATCGTGTCGGGATTAATGGACCTGCGGGGACAAACCGCGCTCATAACCGGAGGGGCCAAACGGTTGGGCGCGGCGGTCGTTCGTGCATTGGCAGGGGAGGGGGTGCACTGTGTTATCCACTACCGCCATTCCGAATCGGAGGCCACGGCCCTGGCGGAAGAGGTGCGCGCGCAGGGCGTAAAGGCCGCGATCGTGCAAGGTGACCTGGCCTACCCTTCGAAGGTCGGGGCGATTTGGGAAGCGGCCAACGCGAAAGTGGGCCCCATCGACCTGCTGATCAACAGCGCCTCCATCTTTCCCGAGGGGACGTTGGATGACTTGAACGAGGAAACGTTGACGGAAAACATGAACGTCAATGCCCTTGCACCCTTTCACCTCGCCCAGCATATGGCCGCAGCAGGCCGGGAAGGGGTCGTCATAAACTTTCTCGATACCATGGTGCGGGACTACGACAAAAAACATGTGCCCTATCACCTGAGCAAGAAAGCGCTCCACGATTTAACGCGTATCATGGCGGTAGAATTTGCTCCTGGAATTCGCGTGAACGGCGTGGCCCCCGGCCTGGTCTTGCCGCCGGAAGGAAAGGATGAATCCTATCTGGAAGGGCTCAAGCACTCCAATTTACTCGAAAGTTACGGCAGCGCGGAACAAATCACCCATGCTGTATTGTTTCTGTTGACCAATCGTTTTGTTACCGGCCAGACCATCTATATCGACGGTGGCCGAAATTTACGGGGTTCCATGTATGAGTAAGGCGTTAGACAGAATTTATATACGGGACCTTCGGTTACGCTGTATCGTGGGGATCTACCCCGAAGAGCGCACCAACAAACAGGACGTGTTGATTAACGTGACCATGTGGTGCGATCTCCAGCGGGCCGCCGAGACCGACCAGATTGAAGACACGGTGAACTACAAATTTGTGAAGAAGGGCATTGCCGCCCTGGTGGAGGGGTCCGACTATCTGCTCATCGAGCGCATGGCGGGCGCCATCGCCGATCTGTGTCTGAAAGAGAAGGGCGTGGAGCAGGTGCAGGTAACGGTGGATAAGCCCGGTGCCCTTCGGTTTGCGCGGAGTGTGGCCGTGGAGATCACCCGAAGTCGCCATGGAAGTCATGACGAATAGCGCTCAGGTCGAGGCCTTTGTGTCGGTGGCCGGAAATCTTGAGCCCGAGCGGCACCTGTTTGCCGCCATGGAGGCCTTGGAGCAGCACGTGGCGATCACGGGCGTGTCGACCTTTTACCGCACACCCGCCATCGGACGACCGGAACAGCCGGACTATCTGAATGGCGCGGTTTCGATTCGCACGGGCTATAGCCCGTTGGCATTAAAGCATGACGTATTGCGGCCCATTGAGGCGCAGTTGGGACGGCAACGCAGCAGTGACCGCTACGCGGCCCGCCCCATAGATTTGGATTTGTTGCTCTATCACGACCAGGTGGTAGTGGAAGAAGCATTGACCCTGCCCGATCCGGATATTCTGACGCGTCCCTTTTTGAGCGCGGCTATCCTGGAACTGGCTCCCCATATGAAGTTGCCGGGAGACGAGCAAATGCTGCGGCAACGCGTAGATACCCGGGTGTTGGCCGACCTTACCGTGGATAAGGCCCTTACCCAACGACTTAAGGAGAGATTCATCCCATGAACCAGGAACGTATCGCCGCGCTGGTGCGCGAACTGCTCATCGAGCTGGGGGAGGATCCCGACCGGGAGGGCTTACTCAAGACGCCCGAACGCGTGGCCCGTGCAATGGAGTTTCTGACGTCGGGCTACCGTCAAGATATCGACACCATCATCAATGGTGCGGTCTTCGAGGCCGAATCCAACAACATGATTATCAGTCGGGACATTGAAATCTACAGCCTGTGTGAGCACCATATGCTGCCTTTCTTTGGCCGCTGCCAC
>JAUIMA010000591.1 GCA_030432675.1 Candidatus Hydrogenedentota bacterium
CGGTCGGCGAGGCGGTTGAGCCAATAGAGGCTGGGCTTCTGGTGGCTGCCGCCGTAGTTGCTGATGGCGCCGCCGTGGGTGAGGAGCTCTTCGGGGGCCATGGAGGCATCCCCAAGAATGACGACGCGGGTGTCGTTGCGGCGTTGGAGGAGTTGCTCGGTGGGGTAGGCGCGGAGCCGACGGTAATCGGTCCACACGTTTTCATAGATGGTGTTGTGGAAATAGTAAATCTGGAGGTCTTCGAAACGCTCGTGGAGCTTGGTGAAGAGGAGGCGGGTAATCTCCACGAAGGGGGTCATGGAATAGCCGCCGTTGTCGATGAGGAGGACCACGCTGATCTTGTCCCGGAGATCGCGCTCGAAGCAGAGGTCGATTTCCCCACCGTTCCGCGCGGTGTTGCGGATGGTGTCGTCCAGGTTTAACAGGTCGCGGGGTCCCTCGTTCTTCATGTGTTTCATGGTTTCGAGGGCCTGGCGCAGGTTTTCCGCGCGCAGTTGTTGTTTGTCGGAATACTCCACATAGCGCCGGTCGCCGATGACTTTCAGGGCGCTCCGGTTCTTGGACGCTCCATGGACCCGGATGCCGTTTTCCGAGTTGCCACTGTGGCCGAAGGGGGAGTTGCCGCGCTGGCCGATCCACTTGCTGCCACCGCTATGGGCCTCCATCTGCTCTTTGACTGTCTCCCAGAATTTCTGCATGAGTTCTTCGGGGTCGTAGTGCCAGATGGCCTTCTTGGGAATCTTGCCGTCGGCGATTTGCTGCTGAAGCCACTCGCGGAATTGCTTGGTGTTGAAGAGGGCAAAGTCCCCCTCGGCCACGGCGGGAATGTCGATATCGTAAAAGTAGAAACAAAAGGCCCGCTCGAAGGCGTCCATGTGGTCGACTTTGCGCACAAAGACCAACCGGGAGAAGACGAAGAGGTCGTCCAGGCTTTCGACGATGCCCTTTTCCAGGCCATCGTTCAATTCCAGCAGGTCCTTGGGGCTGACAGGCACGCCATACTCCCGGAGGAGATAGACGAAGTCCATAAAGAGGACGTTGCTGAATTCAGAGGAGACTTTGAGCATGGTGGGCCTTCATCTGATCGCGGCGGTTGGCATTGAGCGTGCTCATCGACTGCCCAGAAGGCGGGTGTGCCGACGACTTCGGGAGCACGGAGCGCACGGCATACTCCCCTCCTGGGAGGGGCCGGGGGTGGGTCGAGTCTTCGAGGTGTCGCTTACCCACCCCCAACCCCTCCCAGGAGGGGAATTTCGTGGTGGCTGGCGGACAACGTGTATCGGTAGTGGACTTCATGTCCTGCGTTCTGTTTGTGTCGGCCAGGAATGGCCAACCCCCTATAGGAAGATGCCCATCCATCAGTATCGGCCACCACCCGGCTTGCTGCCCCCCCGATACCGAAGAATATCGCCGGCCCGTTTCAACAGCGCACCGGTCAACGGCGGCATCTCGGGGGTGGGTACCTGGTTCGTGGCTTCCAGAGCTCCAATCCAGTCCAGGAGTTCGCTCGTCGCCGGGGGTTTTTCGAAGCCCCGCTCGCGGAGTTCATAGAATATGTTCAAGGCCGCTTCCAGCAACTTCGGGCTGGTCTCGGGATAGTGAAGGTTGACGATCTCCCGCATGTCCTCCCGCGAGGGGAAGGCGATGTGGTGGCAATAGCAACGGCGCAAGAAGGGGTCGGAAAGCTCCCGCTTGGCGTTGGACGTGATGAAAATCGCCGGACGGATGTCTGCCTTGATGGTGTCGTTCACTTCGCGGATGGTGAACTGGCAATCTTCCAGGATATCCAGCAGGTTGTCCTGCACATCCGACTCCGTTTTATCTACCTCGTCGAGGAGGAGCACCACCTTCTTATTGGCCCGAAAGGCCCGCCCGATGGGACCCCAGATGACGTAGTCGTAAAAGTTCTCCACATTGCGGCCCGACTCACCAGGACCAAAGCGCGCGTCGTTGAGCCGGAGGACCGTGTCCTGCGTGTAGCACGCCTCTTCGCCCTTGATGGTCGATTTGCAGCGGAGGAGCTCCACCTCCATGCCCATGGCCTTGGCCACTTCCATGGCAAGCTGGGTCTTGCCCGTGCCCGCTTCCCCCGTGAGGAGGAGGGGTTTTTCCATGGTCAATGCGATGTTGACGATAGATTTCAGCTCCGGGTCGAGATAATACTGGTCCGTGCCGTCGAAGTGCTGCATGGTCATGATGGGGATTGGGTACTCCTGAATGTGGTGAATCGGCCTTTGCCTATAGTGTAAGTGACCGGGCGGGGCGCTTCAACTGGGACGGGGCGGGAAGTACGTCATGCCCAAGGGACGGTATCGCAGCGATGGAGCAGTTGGTGGATAAAGTGGCTTGTTGGCTAAAAAAGCCAGTGGTTGAGGGGATGGAAACCTGGGCTGCGTTCCCGTCCCGGCGGAACAGCGCGGGCGACTGGGGTGCCATCTTTCCATCTTCAACCGGTATCGCAGTTTAACGTGCGACGACTTGCTTGTCCCACCGGGACAGGAACGCGCGTTGTGGCGTATACGATTGCGGCGGTGCCGTGTGGGTTGCAGTCAGATCACTGATCTTGTTCGGAGTGCCTTGCGCGCGATACCGTCCCTGGAACGTGACGCACTGCCGGTACGGTCTTCGTCTACGGTGCATTTTCGACCTTTCCCCTTTGGAGAGGAAGAGGTAGCCGAGCCGAAATCGCAGGGCACCAACGGGTTGACACGCGGATGTCCCGTGCACTACAACAAGCCGACCTCCCCAACTTACAAGGCACTTCCCCGCTATGATTAAGACCGAATTGATGACTTTTTTCTTCGCGAGCATGCTGTATTTCGCCACCACCCTGCCCGCCGCCACCATCGTGGTCGAGTACCCCAAGGACCACGTCGTCTACCAACGGGACGCCGACGACACGGCTGCCCTGCGCATCCGCGGAACCGTGTCGGATGTTGCGGGGGCCGCGACGGTCGAGGCACGTTTCAATGGCGGGCCGTGGCAGACCCTTCCGGAACCAGCCGCGGACGGCAAATTCTCGGGCACGATTGTGGGCCAAACCGGTCAGGGCACACTCGAGGTCCGCAGTGTGGCGGAACCCGACTCGGTCGCCGTGGTCAAGTCCGTCGCGGTGGGGGACCTCTTCCTGGTCACCGGGCAGTCCAATGCAGACGGACGGGGCAGCGTGAACGTCACGTTGGCAGAGACCAACCCCTTCGTGGGTGCGAAATTCCGCGAGGGGCAGTGGTCCAAAGGCGACGACCCTTCGGACAGCGGGGGCAAACACGCTTCCCCCTGGCCCCTCGTCTTGAATGCGTTGATTCCCGAGCAGAAGATCCCCATGGGCTTCGTCCAGGCAGCGGCGGGGAGCACGGTGGTCCGGCAGTGGCGAAAGGGTGAAAGCTATTTTGAGCGGGCCCTGGACATCTTGCGGGAAGCGACGGATGGGGGCATGGGCGTCAAGGCGGTCTTGTATTATCAGGGCGAAAACGACATTACCCACCACAACCAGTTTTCCGTGTTGGGGGATTATGGACTATACAAAGAAAACCTCATGGCCATGCTTTCCGACTTCCACGAGGCACTGGGGGTACCGGTTCTTGTTGGGCAAATCACCAATCTCCTGGATGAGCGTGAACGGAACGATGGGGTCCGTCGTGCTCAGCAGGAGAGCTGGACCGAGAGCGCCTATGCCCTGCCCGGTGCCGTCACCTACGACATTTTTCCAACCGACGGGGTTCACTATCGCGAGGCGGACAACATGCGCGTTTTCGCGGGTCGTTGGACCTATG
>JAUIMA010000036.1 GCA_030432675.1 Candidatus Hydrogenedentota bacterium
TACGATGAGCCCGTGCCACCCAATCGGGGTAGATTCGGAGCGGTGAAGTATGGCGCGCCAGCGGCCCGCTGGCTATAGGCCGCCAATTGGACAAAAAAAAGCCGCGTAGTCGAAACTACGCGGCTTGAATTTACTGGCACCTCGGACAGGACTCGAACCTGTGACAAGGTGGTTAACAGCCACCTGCTCTACCAACTGAGCTACCGAGGTATAGTTTGCGTTGATTGGGTGCCCCGCTCAACGAGGTCGATATTATGCCAAAGGAAAGGGGGGGGATGCAAGCCGTTGTGGTAAAAAAATGCGCGGAATCGTGAATTATTTTAGAACGGCCCGGCGTCCTGGGGCGCCGGGCCGGTTTTTAGATGGGAGAATGTGGTCGGGGAGGGACGTTACTTCTTCGTGTCGCCTGTCTTGGGGTCGAGATCGGCGGGTACCACGTCGGCGAAATTCGGGGTGGCTGCGCCTTCCCCTTCGCCGGAAGCCCACTGGACGGCATCCACAAAGGCCGCCTGAAACGCCGCATTGTCCCAGACGTCTTCCCGGTGCCCCATGGCGTTGTAGAAGACCCGCCCTTCGCCCGGCGTGCTGCACCAGATTACGGGATAATTAGGCAGGGCGTACTTGTCCTGACGTGTCCGCTCGTCGGCCGGGTCCAGTAGGGCCAGCACGTGCATCGTTTCTGCCTGAAGGCCCTCGAAGAGGTACCACTCGTCGTTGATCTCCCAACCGTCTTTAATGTGGGGCATGGTCGGGTGGGTCTTGTCGACTACACGCAAGGTGCCCACAAACTGTTTGCCATGGCCGCGAAACTCACCGCCCAGCATATCGAGATAGGGAGACTCGGGGCTGAATTGGTTGCGGGCCCGGTGCCACGTATCGCTGGCGCAGTGATAGCCTACGAGGCCGCCACCTTTTTTGACCCATTCTAATAGCTCCATCATTCCCGTGGCGCTTACCGCTGGGGTCTTGTCCCCCGTTTCCCCGTTGCAGAGATCTTCTGTCGTGTAGAATACGACCACGTCAAAATCGTCCAGTCGCGCTGCGCTGATAACCGCCCCATCTTTGGTCGCGGTCAGTTCACCGCCCATGGCGTCTACCAGGGGGCGAATCGCCTTTTCCACATGGCTGGGCGCGTCATTTTCTACCTTGATGACGCCGTGTTCGTAGCCTGCGGATTTGCTGAAGAAAAGGACACGCGGCCCATCGGCGGCCATTACGGCGGCGGAAAACACCAGGCCGACGGCAAGCGTGAGGCGAAAGGGGATAGACATGGAAATACTCCTGTATACGGTTTGAAGTGTCGTAGCTACTTGGATTCTTCTGCCTGGACGGCCGCTTCGGTGGCCTTGTAAATTTCGAGGAGTTGCTCCCCGTCAATTTCCAGCGCTTCGAGGAGAATCGACTGCTCCTCGATCAGCGCGTCCGCCGCTAAACCGTTTCCACGGGTCATGGCGTCGGCAATGGCGGCACCCAGGGCCGTGGTCGCCACCATTTCCTGGGCGTGTTGAGCCTGTTGGAAGTCGTGGTGGAAGCGGATCGGTTCTTTTATGTCTTCCGGGAGTCCCCAGCCGTCTGCTAATAGGTAACCCACTTCCGGGTGGGCCAGACCAAACTTTTCATTTTCTAAGTCGATGACGGCATCCTCAGGGAGGAGCTGATCGATTGCTACATACTGTTTGGGCGCGATTTCAGCCAGAACGGCCCGTCCAATATCGTGCATCAACCCTGCGGCAAACACGCTGCCCGCATCCGGGTTGCCCTTCATTTTTGCGATGAGCTTACAGGCCGTGGCACCAATCATCGAACGCTTCCAGAATGCCTTGTGGTCAAAATGGGCACCCTCGGTAAAGTATTCAATTACTGCCGAAGCCAGTGCTACGGAGTAGACCTCCTTCAATCCCAAAAGTGCAGTTGCCCGTTCTATCGTATCGATTTTGTGGGTAAAACCGTAGGCGGCGGAATTCGCCAGACTGACCACCTTTGCCGCGAGGGAGGGGTCGTGTCCGATGATGGTGGCAATCTCCTGGGTGGAGGTGTCAGGGTTTTCCATGGCGGTGCGAACCTGATGCACCGTTTCCGGGAGGGCAGGGAGGGAGCTGATTTCCCGAATCAAATGGACAACCTTCTCAAACTTAATACTGCTCTCAACGAGACCAATCGACGCGCTGCCCGGTGTGGTAACTTTGGCGGCCGGCGGGAGTCTCAGGTCCCCCTCGATGGAGTACGATTCTTGCTCAGGTTTTTCCACTTTGTAGTAGTTTTCCAAGGCGACACGGATGTCGCTCATGGATACGAGCAGCGGCCTGACTTTGAGGCCCGTCTGGCTCTCGAGTTCCCCGACCGTTTTTTCGTCCAGGGGACAGGCCATACCGACCGTGAGATGTTTGCCCATCTTATCAATCGGGAGGATTTCGTGTTTGAGCGCGAAGTCGCGGTCGACCAATTGAATGACTTCCGCCGGGATCATGTAATTCAGCAGATCGATACTGGCGACGCCCCGTTGATTGGAGAGGAAGCGCACAAAGGCCTGGCTATCGAGATGGCCGAGGGCGATGAGGTTTTCGACGACTTTGCCCCCGTCTGCACGTTGTTTTTCTAATGCTTCCTGCAATTGGTTCGGTGTGATGAGCTCGGAGCGAACCAGCATTTCCCCAATGCGTGGCGGGGTCTTGTCGGCGGAACTTGTGGTGCGTCGTGGACTCTGCAATCGTTTTCTCTCTACCCGCCGACTTGAATGGTCGATCGGTTGGTTTGAACTCGGTTGACTGGTCACATCGTCAGAGACCCCAACCCGAAATTGATCTGGCAGGCGGAAAGGCGGGTGTGTGGTCCCTCCACAGGTACACGTGACGTGTGGGGTGGCCCATTGTGACACCTCGCTGCTCAGCCTACTGTGAATAAGTGTATTTACTTTCACAGGGTGTGTCAAGCGCTTGACCCGTAAGAGCTTGTGGGGCAGGGTGAATCGGAGCGAGTTCGACGTTGGTGTGCCAAAGGGCCTTGAGCTTGTGCTATAGTTTCGGGGAATACACACCAATTATGCCGTGTTCCCCTGATAGATCCACCTACGGGCCTGTCAGACACGAATTGGTTACGCAGGAAGGGTACACGGGGCACCACCAGATTGAGTTGCCAGCGTCGTGCCGTCAGGCGGCACGGCGTAAACCGGAACCCGATTGAGATGGAGTGTGGCGCGACATTGAGTAGCGCGCCCGGAAATCGAATCCTAGAAGGAGAAATCAAGATGGCTTTCGAGCTACCCGCATTGACCTATGCAAAAGACGCGCTGGAACCCCACATCGATGCCAAGACGATGGAAATCCACCACGATAAGCACCACGCCGCCTATGTTGCGGGCTTGAATGGTGCCTTGGAAGGCCTTTCCCAGTTTGAAGGCAAGTCGGTGGAAGCCATTCTCGGTGCCATCAACGACGTGCCCGAGGCCAAGCGTCAGGCCGTGATTAATCACGGCGGTGGCCATGCAAACCATTCCCTTTTCTGGAACATCCTCGCGCCGGGCGGCGCTACGGCCCCCTCGGGTGACCTTGCCGCGGCTATCGATGCCGCGTTCGGAAGCCTTGATGCCATGAAGGAAGCGTTTGAGACGGCCGCCAAGACCCGTTTCGGCAGCGGCTGGGGATGGCTCGTCGTTGGAAACGGCGGCAAACTGGAAGTGCTGAGCACCGCCAACCAGGACTCCCCCTTGATGGACGGAAAGACGCCTATCCTCGGACTGGACGTGTGGGAGCATGCCTATTATCTGAACTACCAGAACCGTCGTCCTGATTACGTCGGGGCTTTCTGGAATGTGGTAAACTGGGATGTCGTAGCTTCCCTCTTCGCTGCGGCCAAGGGCTGAAGCCCGATACCCGGGTAGCCCGGGCTAGATAGTCGAAATGCACAGGGGCTGGTGTGGTGAAGCCATTATCAGCCCCTTTTTACAACACAGCGAGGTCTGCGATGAGCAATGATGGACACTTGGAGTTCGTGGTTTTGCTCGTGGACGACGAGGAGTTGGTGCGGAGTTTCGGATTACAGCTCCTCGAGCGGCTGGGTTACACCGCCTTCGCCGTGGCCGACGGGCCGAGTGCCATTGCCTTTTGTGAGGCAGGCGATCCGGCACCCCATTGCGTACTCATCGACTTTAATTTGCCCGAAATGAACGGTACGGCAACCATTGGTGCGATCCGGCAGCACTCCCCCCACATGCCGGCCATTCTTTGCTCCGGGTACAGCCCCGAAGCGCTGGGAATACAGGACGAGGACACGACCTGGAACGAAATCGTAACCAAGCCGTTTCGTCGGGAAACATTGGCCGATGCCTTAGAACGGGTTCGGACTCACCAGTCCTAAAGTGGGCAAATCATCCGGTAGTGGGGTCCAATGCCCGGGATATCGAACTCTTCCCCATCAATGCTCAGTCCACGTAACTCGTAGAAGGGCCGTGCCATGACCCGGGCGTTGCACCAGAGTGCTTTCCCGCCATGGGCCGCTGCATAGGCCATGCACGCCTGAAGCAGCTTACTTCCAAAACCCCGTCCGTGGTGCTCGGGCAGGACGGCCATGCCGCGAACCCGCCAGGCGTTATCCATTTCGTAGCCCTCCGGTCCTTCGGGGTAGAGGGATACAATGCCGACGAGCGAGCCTTCCTCAAAAACGCCGATATGGTAGGTGGATTCCAGTTCGTCTCGCGGATAAACCGCCGATTCGGGCGGTTGATCCGGGCGAAGAACTTGCTGTCGTATGGGGTAGACCTCGCTGGCCGACACCCGGCTGATCATCTTCATAGGCCCTCAAGCTCCTTTAGAAAGGTTTGTATCTCTCTGGTGACCTGATCCGCTTCGTAATCCCAGAATATCACATGATCGGATTTTTCCAGCCAACTCGTTTTGACGGAGGCGTTGCTCATTTTCGCTGCCGCCGTCGCGGTCGCTTCCGATGACGTGACCGAATCGTTGTGGGAGTGGATGGTTAGCACGGGTCCTGTAATGGCCTGCAGTACCGCGTCCTGATTCGCCCGCTCCCGGACCTCCAGCGCGGTCAGTGTGCCTGCGGTGGGTATCCAGCCGTAGCAATCGACATGGACCCTACCGGAAGGCTTGGCGACCGGACCGTTTCCCGGGCGCCCCGGAAGCCATCGGATGACCAGCGCTGCCCGCCGTGCCAGCCAATCCGTTGGAATTCCCAGGACGCGATGATGGGTCAGGCCGAAATACGGGGCACACAAGACGAGGCCATCAATGGGCTCTTGTGCCGCCGCCAAGGTGGACAGGGCGCCCCCCATCGAGTGGCCCACGACCACCACCGTTTCGTGATTGGCCTTCAGGCCGCGAATCGCATCTATCACACCGGTCTCGAGTTCATCGGCGGTCGTTCGCTCAAAGTCCCGCGGTGAGGTACCGTGGCCGGGGAGTCGCATAGTCTCCACATACCACCCGGATGCTGCGATGGTATCGGGGAGATCGGAAAAGTTGCTTTGCGCACCGATAAAACCATGAACGAAAAGGACGGCTTTATCGGCATCGGCCGGGCCAAGAGTCCGAGGGGCCATACCCTTTAGATAGGGGGAGTCGGGCTCCCGCGCGGCGTGGTTTTCATAGCGGGTAACCAGCCCGTCGGTGATAAAGTTGAACAGAATCAGGGATACGAGGCCGAAGACAAGCATGTACGCCAGATAGGGCCGAATCTTACGGGGTGTATACGGAAAAGACTTCAAGGGCAATCTAGTCTCCGAGATCAAAGGCCAGCGCCATCTGTTTGATGGCCTTGATATCCATTTTCCCGGTGCCGAGGACGGGAATTTCGTCAATTCGATAGAAGGCATTCGCTTTCGGTACCCAGAGGTTGGGCATATCCGAATGCTTCAGGGCCACCAACAGGTCCTCCAGCTCGTCATCGTTCAGGGTGTGAAGGACGATGAGTCGCTCGCCCTTCTGGGTGTCGGGTACCCCGGCAACGGCCAGCCGTTGTTCGGTTAGTTGGAGCAGTGTGTGTAAGGTTTCTTCAACGCGCGTGTGGGGTACCATTTCGCCGGCTACCTTGCTGAAACGTGCCAGTCGGTCGGTAATCGTGATAAAACCCTCTTCATCCAATTGGGCAATGTCGCCCGTCTCATACCATCCGTCCTTCAGGACGGCGGCGGTCTTTTCGGGCTGGTCTAAATAGCCCTTCATGATGTTTGGTCCCTTTACCAGCAGGAGTCCGGACTCGCCCGCACCAAGGGGGGAGCCGTCTTGCGTATCCACCACACGGACCTCAATACCCGGAATGGGGCGGCCAATACTGCCATGTCGGGTGCCAGGGCTGAAGAAGCCCGGGGATTCGCAATCGGTGATGTTGGCAGAAACCACGGGGGCGCATTCGGTGGTGCCATACCCCTCCAGCGGCTCCTGTCCGAACTTCTCTTTGAATGCCAGACGAACCCGGGGGGCGAGTTTCTCCGCTCCGCACACGATGAACTCGAGACTTTCCAGTTGCTCGCGGGTACACTTGCGAATAAAGCCTTGCATGAATGTCGAGGTGCCAATCATGATGGTGCCGCCGTGAAGGCCGATGAGTTTTCCGATGACCTTGGGTTCCAGCGGATTGCTGTGGTAAATGCCGCGAATGCCGTGGATTAGGGGAAGCCAGAGTGTGGCGGTGAAGCCGAAGGAGTGGAAAAAGGGGAGGAATCCCACGATACAACTCTGCCGATCGTTGGGAAAGACTTCCAGCGTGGCGTCGATGTTGGTGATGATATTGCGGTGGGTGAGCATGACGCCCTTGGGTTCGCCTTCACTACCGCTGGAAAATACGATGGTCGCCAGATCATCCGAGCTGCGTCCGCCTTTTCCCCAAAGGCGCTCTAGGATGGAAACGGGACAGCACAAACCCAGCAGCATGGCGATGATACGATCACTTCCACGGACGCTATCGCGTATGTCTTCCAGCAGGATAGTTTCACCAGGAACGGTGAGGGGTAGCTTTTCGAGCACTTTCCTGGAGGTGAGCACCTGGGTTACACCACACTGACGGGCGCAGGATGCGATGACTTCGCTGCTCGCGGTGTAATTCAGATTGATGGGCACCCGCCCCATGATCTGAAGTGCAATATTGGTAAGCGTGCCCCCCACGGATGGCGGAAGGAGGACACCTACCATTTTCTGTTGGTCCAGACGCTTGTGGAGCTTGCGGGCGAATACGATACTGCCTACCAACGTTTTGAAATAGCTCAGTCGGCCGGAAAGGGCATCGGCCACCGCCATCTTTCGAAGGTTACGTCGGGCCATTCGCACAAAGCCGCGGTGGAGGAGGGTGACACGGAGGGGCCGTTCCGTGTGAACTTCTCTGCCGAGTCGGCGAATGGCTTCGTGGATGGTGTGCTGGGATACGTCCACCGGGTAGTGATCACCGAAACGCAGATCGATTGGATAAGGGAGCTGTCGCGGGCGACGCCATGCCAGTTTGCCGTCTCGATAGACGTAGAGACTTTCCCAGAGGCGCGTCAGGAAGAAGGGCGTCACGGCAATGTTCAGGTCGTGGATTACGTCTCCATAACCGTCGCGCCAGGGGAACTCCGTCCCCTGCGCCGCACATCGGGACTCATTGTTGATGCAAACGATTTCACCGGCGGCGAGGAGGTGTCGTATCTGACGGGTGACCGCCCGATGAGCCTCCGCGCTTCCGTTTTCCGGGACGGTGACGACGTGGAGGAGTGACGCCAGTCGTCCGATCCAGGGGCGTTTCAGCACCTGAGATCCCATGACAAAGTGAATGTCCCGGTCGGTAGCACCATAGATTGCAAGGCAATCGATGAACGAAATGTGATTGCCGATGAGCAGCGCGCCCCCCTCGTGTGGAAACTGGCCCCGGTTTTGCACGCGAATCCGCACGACGGTGTTGGCCAATACCCAGAGTCCGGCCCGGAGAAAGAGATGGGGGAGTCGCAAGGAGATGTAGACGCCGATACCCAGGGACATCAGGGCCGTCAAGAGGAAAACCTGGTAGGTCGTAAGGCCGATAAGGCCCAGGGCCATGAACAAAACGCCGGAGCCTGCCATGCCAACAAAGGTCAGCATATTGGTCGTGGCGATGATACCGCCGACCGTGCCTTTCGGAGCCCGATGTTGGATTGAGGCGGCCAGGGGCACGTCGAAAGCACCGGCAAAAAAGCCGAGGCCAAAGGTGCTGAGGGCAAGAAAATAGAAGTAGCTGCCGGGTGCACTCAGGGACCCGTCGGCCGAGATCGGTACGGACATCACCAGGCTGTAGCTTTCGTACGGGATGGCCAGGAGTGCACCAAAGAACGCCATACCCAGGGCACCGATGGGGATAATTCCCGTCTCTATCTTGTTCCGGGAAAGAAAGCCCGCCATGAGGGCTCCGAAACCGATGCCGAGCACGACGGCACCGAGGAGGGCACTTTGATAGGATTCACCCAGATCCAGGGTGCTACCGGAGAGCTTTACAATATTGGAGCGTACCAGCGACCCGGCAAACCAGAAGTAGATATAGCCGAGGACCACGTTGAACAATACGCGATCGCGCCAGATGATACCAAAGTAGCGTCCCATGCCTTTCCAGGGGAGCAGGGGGTTCATGGGGATGCTGAGGTGGGGATTGGCGGCCGGGGGGCGGGTGATTGCCAGGGACGACACGATACCGATCCCGGAAAAAGTAATGAGCACCAGGGAGGTCAGGTAAAGACGATCTCCAAAGAGGTCGAAGATTTTTCCCGCCAGCACAATTCCGAGTATAACGGCTATCAGCGTCGTCATTTGAATGATGCCATTGGCCCAGGAGAGGCGGTGCTCGGGGAGGGTCTCGGGCATGATGCCGTACTTCACAGGGCCAAACAGGGCACTCTGGGTCGCCATGAGGAATAGCATGAGCCAGATAAAGGTCGGCGCCCCCAGGTAAAACGCTACCCCACCGGCCACCATGATACCTACTTCCAATACTTTTGTGACCACCGCCAGCGAGCCCTTGCTGTACTTATCGGCCAGGGCACCAAAGAGGCTTGGAAAGAGAATAAAGGGGAGGGAAAAGAGGATGGTGGATAGGCCATTGACGTAATCATAGGGCGTGGCCACGCCTTCGATGCCCATCCATGAAAAGTGCAGAATGCCTCCGTCGATGGAAGATTCAAGCGTAGCTATCAGACTGTAGATAATCAGCCATTGGTAGAGATTGTCATTGATGGCACCCTGAAACTGGGTGACGACGAGCGCCCAGAATCCACGGGCTTGGAACGTGGGTTCTGACGTCGTGTTCCCCCCTGATCCACGTTGTATCATAGGACTATCCTCGCGCATTGCGCAGGTAACAGGTCACAGCGGCGCACGGGGCGGATGCCCCGATGTGCATTGTCAGTCGGCGGGGCGGGTGCAATTTTGACGCACGCGCTCCAGGCTCTGAATAAGCGCTTCGCAGGTGGGGCGATCCAACGAGGCGGTGACCTCGTGAATGTTTTCCCGGTAGCGGGGCTCCACCTTGTCGATGAGTTCGCGGCCGGCCTTGGTCAGATCCACGTGATAGATGCGCCGATTTCCTTCCACGACGTGGCGCTCTACCAATCCCTTGCTCTCTAATTTGTCGAGGACCGAGGTTACACTGGCCCGGGTCACCACCAGACGTTTTCCCAAATCGGACTGGGTCCAGACGGTTTCCTTATACTTCAAGGAGAAGAGGACGTTGAATTGGGCTTCGGTAAGGTCAAACTGGCGGAATAGGGTGGCGCCTTTCAGGGACAAGAGTCCGGCGGTTCGCACAATACTCAGGACGGCTTCATGGTGTATATCATCCATGGGGCGTTCGAGCTTCAGTTCTTGTTCCAATGACATGGTGCACTCCTTTGCAATGATCTTGCCATGATTGTAAACCAAATCATTGTTAGACGTCAAGCGATAAGTTTCTCCGTACGGTGTATCAAATTGCACGATCCCGGCAAGATGGGATATGGTCGATGGTAGTAGAAAATCGGCGTCCACACCGCGCACGTCAGGTCTCTGGCGATACGTCGGGCTTACGCTAAAAGAATGGAGGTTTAAGATGGCACTGGTACGTCATATGTTGTTGATTGGAAGCCTGTACACCATGGTTCTCGTAGCCTCGGCGGCGGACCTGACCCTCAAGACGGTTCCGGCGGAACCCATCGAAGGCGTCGCCCCGGCCATTCAGGCCGCACTCGGGACGGAAAAGATACAACTTGTTGGCGCCGATGGGCCGGTCTATGAAGTGGTGCTGTGTAAGCGCATTGCCCTGAAGGGAGCGCCCGAGGAATTGCGCACGGCGATGAAGCAGGTGGCCCAAGGCACTTTGCTCGGCGTGTTGGTGGTGCATAAGGATGAGCGAGACTACCGGGATGATGATATCGTAGCGGGGACCTACACCATGCGTTTTGCCCTTCAGCCGCAGGATGGTGACCACCTGGGATCGGCGGAGTTTCCCTACTTTGCCCTGTTGATTCCTGCGGCGGTGGATACGAAAGTTGATGGGATTATGGGCTACGATCACGTCACCGAGGCGAGCAAGGAAGACACAGCGACCGAGCATCCGGTGGTTGTAAGTTTGCGCCCCGGAGACACGGCCGAGGCGACCGCGGCAGAGCTTCGCGCACCTTTGGATGAGCACAAAAGCGTACTGTTGACGCTGCCCGCCACCTTGCCCGATGATAAGAAAACGGTATTGAGCTTTGAATTGGTGTACGAGGGTATGGGGGAACTGTAGTCCCTGGGGCTCATGGCCGTGAATACAGCGACCTCAGGCGAGTGTGCTGTCCTGGGAAGTAGGGGGGAAGACTAGGAGACCCGCACCATAACGAATTCGACGATGCCTTCCATGCTGTCCCGATAGACGGAGGGGGGAAGCTGGGCCAGATGGCGGCGGGCTTCATCGGCGTAGGAGCGGGTGAGGGCTTCGGCCATGTCTTTGGCACCGGTTTCCTCGGCCTTTGCAATAACCCACTCGCGGTCTTCTTCGGAGATATCCGCGCCCCGCATGGATTCCAACCGCGCACCGTCGTCGCTACTCAGGCCATTCTTCAGGTGCATAATGGGAATGGTCTTTTTGCCTTCAACGATGTCGCCACAGGCCGGTTTACCCAACTGCTCGGTGCTCTGGGTAATATCCAAGACGTCGTCGACCAATTGGAAGGCAATCCCGAGGGAAATCCCAAACTGATAGAGCGATTTTCGGTGTGTCGGGTCGATGATGTAGGTTGGTGCGCTGCACGCCTCCGCAAACAGACTGGCGGTCTTTTGCTCTGCGAGCATGATGCAGTCTTCAACCACGATGGGGTCGTCTTCTTTCCCGAAGAAATAGAGTTCGCCTTCCGCCATGCATCGCACAGACTTGATGGCATTGGCGACCACGGCGCACACATCATACGTGGCCAGCATCTCGACGGCCCGGGCTACCAGGTAGTCGCCGCCAAGCACGGCCGCATGGTTGTCCCAGAAGGCAGTCAGGGAGGAAGTCCCCCGACGGAGAATGGCCCGGTCGATGACGTCGTCATGGGCAAGGGATGCGATATGAAGGGCTTCGAAGGAGCTCGCCAGGGTGGTATATTGCCGTAAATTCGTGCCGCCAATGGCCCCGGCAGCGAGCAGCGAGAGGGCAGGGCGGAGCAGCTTGCCACCCGGTCGGGGAGCAATGGTACTGTCTACGCGCACTAGAGCGAGGGCATCGATCCAAAGCTGGTGTATCTCGTCGCGAACACCATTCAGCTCGGTTTCAACCGGTCGGTACAGATCTGTCAGGGCAATAGTCTTACTCACCGGCAAAGTATAGCACAGGCATTTTTAGGCGTTCCAGCCGGTGCGCACGTTGTCTCCATGCGAGCCGTCGACAGGGGTGTAAGAAGTTGATGCTACAACAGGAAGGTGCGGCAGCCAGGAGGGCACAGAAAAGTTGCATGCAGAATATAATGAAAAATGATAAAAGGATAATAGTAAGGAATTATGCCAAACCGTTGCGTTAGACTGAGTTATGCGCTACAATCCCTAGAGGAATCGATTAATTATCCTGCCAACCGGGCAGGGTATGCGTGGGTATCGGTGTGCGCGTTGCGTCTGGTCGATACAGAGTAGTTGAGTTCACATGGAGGTCGATAACGCGTGGAGACTTCACCACTGTCCACCGCGCTGGATAAGTTTAAGGGGGAAGAATCTGAGCGTGTGCCCCGCCTGACACCTGAGGAGGTGAAGGCGCTGACAATTTATTTGAATGACGAGACGGAAGGCGCTGGTCGTTCGGAAGCAGAGCAGGTCCTCCGTGAGCGCATTCGATCTGCGATCGATGCGGCGAGCGGCGAGGGCGGCGGGGCCTCGTTTCATCGTACGAACAATGCCCTAAGAACCGCGATTGATCTCTTTCTCATCAAGGACTTCCCTAATGCCAAAGAGGGGGATTTAAAAGTCCTTCAGGACACCCAGGCCAAGTTGCGGCAAATGGAGGGAGGGGGAGCGCCCTCGCCCAACCAGGTGCGCCTCTTACAACTCATTGATCGTTGTCTTGTGAATCATGCGGACTGGCTACAGACTCAGTCAGCCGAAGTGGGTCAGCCATCAGAGGGAGAATCCGCCGAGCCAAGTGCGCACGCTCCTTCGTCCTTGCCCCAGGAAAGTTCGGGGACGGTTACCCTGGATGCCGCGTCGTTGTTGACGATGGCGGGACCCCGGGAGCCCCTGACGGATATTGAGGATATTCCGCACACGGCCTTCGTCCGTCGGATTGAGCACCGCGGCGATCTGAGCGTGGTGGGTGACTGCGAAGAGGGGCTGTTTATTCGGGTTCACGAGGGATGTGTACGAATCAAAGGGGCCGTCTCGTGCATCATTGTGGCCGACGGCGATATCGCGGTCTCAAATAACTTGCAAGGTGGATGGCTATTGTCCCGGCGGGGCAGCATCAGTGTGGCGCGGGTGCTCAGCAATTCCCGCCTCATTGCCCCCGGAGCGAATATTACTGCGGCAGCACTCGAGCATGCGGCCTTGGTGTATTGCGGGGGGACGGCATCCATTGCCGGAGATGTTGTCGGAACGACCATCTATGCCAATTCCCTGGTCGTTGGCGAGACCGTTCGACATAGTGCGATACAGATCCTGGAACGGCTTGAGGCACGTGCGATGGAGTCATCGCCCCGGGAGCCGACTGCGGTCAGCTTCTGTGCCGCACTGCTGTGCGATGACTATGGTCGTGCGGGTATCGAGAAAGTCGAGCCTGGGTTGCGTCAATTGGCGCGGTCCCACGTGCGCCGACGGGTCGTCCCGGCACTGGCGACGTTCTACCGGGAAGAGCGGCTCAATGTCTGTCGAGCGCGCGTCTTTGTGTTGCGTGCCGGGAAAGAGGGGGCGGCGACCGCCCGGACGCTGCGCAGCGGGCATGCGACCTACGCAACCCTGGAGTTTGTCGTCACGCTCTCCGAAGCCATAAAGGACATGTTCGCATTGGGCGAGCGGCTCGGCAGTGAGTTGTTGGCAACCCTGGTGAAGGGGGTGCTGGAAGAGGCGACGGGCTTTGTAAATACTATCCTAAAAGAAACGGTTTCCATGAGCAAAGAATACGTTGCCGATGTAAGTTTGCTTGATGCCCCGTGTCGGCAAGTCCTGAATCTGGCGAAGAAGCTGCCAGAAGGGCTGCGTGCGAAGACGGGTGTTCCCAAGTTGCTCTACGATTTTGATATTCGTATCGATGAATGGCGTCAGGCAGCGGAAAAGGGCCGAATGCATAGTACAGAGTCTTTGCCCCGTGTGGCTGAGGTCCTGGGTGAGGCGGTCTTCGCCGTAACGGAGTGTGCCACGCTGGAGGCCCTGGCGGCGCGCCTGGAATCACAGCCCGGTGAAGTGGGGGGGCGTGGTCCGGAGTTGTCTCTGCTCAAGGCGAAATCGGTCGAATACGGAAACCTGGAATCCCATTGGGAAGCCATCGCGATGGAAGATGAGCAGGCCTATGGGAGTGCCCTCGCCCAGGTCACGAGTGAAACGGAGCTGGTGTTGGCGCCCGAGGAGAATCAAGGTATGGAGGTGGCGCAAATGACCCGGGATATTCCCATCCGCACCCTTCAGGTCTGCCAGAAGATTAGTGGTCGCAATGGGACGGCCGCGGTATTGTCGGTCGATCAGGAGAAATTCTCGCTGACTTGTGAGAATCACCGGCTGTACGGGGACGCCATCGGCGGAGAGTCCACCGACGCGTATTGACGGGCTTCTCCCGAAGAATGAAGCGCCCGGCATCCCCTGAGGGGACCGGGCGCTTACTTGCGGGTATGGGGAATTATCAGAGTGCGTTGCTGGTGGTGACTTCGTGGGGGTAGAGCCAGGAAAATGCGATGGGTTCCACGTCGGTGGAGGATTTTCTGGGCTGGCGGGACTGGACCCGCTCCAAGAGGGTGCGGTAGCGACCGGGGAGGCGGCACAGGTAGTCCTGAGCCTTGGCCGCAGCAGGGGAAAGGTCCGTGAGATGCTCTACGTCCCACTCGGCAAGGAGCTGCTCAACGATTTCCACATAGTCCCAGCCCGTGTAGACCCCACTACGCTTGGCGACCTCTTCGAATTTCTTGAAGGTGTCGCCTACTTGCTCTCCCCGCTCGCGCATGTACATGGCGGGCATCGTAATTTTTTTCTTCATCATGTCCTGAAAGGCCAGCAGCGTTTCGTTGGTGTCGACTTCCAGGATCTTTGAAATAAAGTACTTATAGGCCCGCGCATGCCGGTGTTCGTCGCCAGCGATCTTTGCGGAAAGATTGTAGAGCTTTTCGGCTCCGACCGTTCGTGCCAGTTTGCCGACATTCAGATGAGAAATGCGGGTGGCGACTTCCTGGAAGGAGGTGTAAATGAAGGTGCGGTAGGGGTCATTCTCGCTCTGGGTGTCGCCGCCGTCGGCGATGAGGTTCTGTACGGTGACCTCCACTTCACGCATATTGACGCGGCCGGAGAGGTAGAGCCAACGATTCAGCAGGTCGCCGTGCCGGTTTTCTTCGCCGCACCAGGCCCGATTCCAGGCACCCCATGCGGTCTGGGGTTCTCCGGTTGCGCCGACGCCTTCGAGGGTACTTATCCACGAAGCGTAGGAGGGGAGTGCCTCTTCCGTGATCATATCGCCAACGAGAATGATCAGCGCGTCTTCCGGGAGACGGGAGGCCTCTTCACGGAGTTCGCGGAGGGCTTCAAAGCCTTCATCGGTGGAGAGGTCGGGGGTGTAGTCGCTGGGCTGCCAATTCAACTCGGGGTTGCGCAGAAAGACGGGGAGTTTTTCTGCCACAAACTTTTCAACATATTGCATGACTTCTAGGCGAGAAGGAACCATGATAGGGCCTGAACTTTCCTGGGTATTGTGAGGGAAGAATAAATAAGATACGAAATAAAACTGTTAGGATCTAAATTATAGGCGGATTTGGCCTGGAATGCAACGAATCGGGGGTGATTTCTTGCCCGTTGCCGGTCTCTTAGCGACCCGCCCGGGCCTGCGAGAAAAGCCGGAATCTCAATTAATTCATTCTAAACCAGATGCAATTTGCGTTTCCCCTCCCAGAATGGATACCATGAACCCCTCAGACTGGTATAGTATGGAAGTTATGTCTGCTTGGCGTTGACGACCGTGGTTGATGGGTGTTCTCATCTACCCGGCTACGGACCCAACGTGGGCAATGCAGGTTAGGCGCGGGATGATGAGCATGGGTCTGTTGCCTTTCTCGCCATAGGCCGGATTCGGCATGTGCCTGCAATTCGCCGGGTTAGTCGCAGCGTTGGTGAAGGTACGACAATGAAGAACAGAGTATTTACGACGGGTGAAGTTGCCAGCATATGTGGCGTGTCCGCGGATACGGTTTCGCGTTGGTTTGATCTGGGTCAGATCGAAGGGTACCGACTCGGACCGGGTGGGGACCGGCGGATTCCCTACGACAGCTTGCGCACCTTCATGTTGAATCACGGGATTCCTGTGGAGCGACTGGAGGAAGGCGAACGCCGGATTCTGGTCGTAGACGATGACCCCTATTATCTCGATATTATCCCATCGGTTTTGGCGCGTGAGGACGATTTCGTGGTGCTGACGGCATCCACCGGTTTCGACGCCGGGGCGATCATCGTGGAGCACAATCCCCAGTTGGTGATTTTGGATATTCACCTGTCTGATATGGATGGTCGTATGGTGTGCGAACGGGTCAAAGCACGGGTCGAAACGCGCAATACACGCATCCTGGGAATCTCCGGGTTCATTGAAGAAGAAGAGATTCTCGAGCTTTCCAGCTACGGCTTTGATGATTTCCTCAAAAAGCCATTTCATATTGAAGAATTGGCCCAGCGGGTGAACCAGCTCTTTGCCCTGCCGCCGGCCAAAGTCAGTCGTCCCCGCGCCCTCTAGTCAAGGGCACTGACGCCGATCACGGCCATTCTGGCTTGGCTTCACGGGCCATAAGATCCTCAATTGCCTCCCGGGCGGGTATCCCGTCGAACAATACCCGGTGCGTCGCCTCTGCGAGCGGCAATTCAACGCCCATCTTCCGGGCCAACATGCACGCCGATTGGGTCGTGCGGATACCTTCCGCGACCATGTGGCTCCCAGCCCGTATCTGCTCCAGGGTCTCTCCCCGGGCAATCGCTTCGCCCACGGCCCGATTACGCGAGTGTTTGCTGGTGCAGGTGGTAATCAGGTCGCCCATACCACTCAGCCCGGCAAAGGTGAGCGCGTTGGCCCCGCAGGCCACGCCGAGACGCGCTATTTCGGCCAGTCCCCGGGTGATGAGGGCAGATTTTGCGTTATCCCCCAGTCCAAACCCATCGCAAACTCCGGCGGCAATGGCCACGACATTCTTCAGGGAGCCACCAAGCTCTACCCCGATGATGTCCGGGCTGGAGTAGACGCGGAACGTCTCGCTGAAGAAGGCATTCTGCACCGCTTCCCGTGCCGCCGCATCGACACCACCGGCCACGACAGACGCGGGCAGGTTCCGACCGACTTCCTCGGCATGGCTCGGCCCGGAAAGGGATACCACGGGGCCACCTGGTGCCACGGTCTCAATCACTTCACTCATGCGCAGCAGGCTGTCATTTTCGATGCCCTTGGCCACACTGACACGGATGGGATTGTTGCGAAAGGGAAAGGCGGGGACCACGGCACGCATGACGTGGGAGGGTACGGCATAGACGACCATCTCCGCATCTGCGTTGACTTCGGGCTCGATGCGGACGGAATCTGGTATGAGCACGCCGGGCAGGTAGGTTTTACTCTCCCGGGTTTGGCGGAGTTCTTCGGGTTGGTCTTCGCTTCGGCACCAGAGTTGAACGTCATTGCCGTTGAGTGCCAGGAGCCGGGTAATCGCGAGGCCCCAGCTTCCTCCACCAATTATCTGAATGTGCATCGCTTTGTCTGTTCCTCGTTGCTCGCCCACCAGGCGATTGAACTGCGTGTCGGCGTACCCTAGCAAAGCCTCGGTAGGGGGCGCAATGAGAAAGGGGGGTAAAGACAAAAAACGCCCGCCGAGGGGGGCACCTCGACGGGCTGCGGCAGGTAGGCTCTGATTTGGCAGGGGGCATGCCAAAATGAGGGAGTTGTTGACTCCGGAGAGTCATTCAACTGTGCGAGCCTACAATTAGAAGTATACCGTACAAGTACATAGAAAATGAAACGAATGTGCGTATATTTATCATTGATCGTCATAATTAGACCGATCGGGCAAAATGGGGCGGGGGCCAGGTGGCCCGTAATCAGGAGATTGGTGGCACCAGAGGCGCTTGGGCGCGCGGTGCTTCAGCCTGCGATCGTGGCAGTTGCGTTGGACGGAATAGTGCGCTATGGTTGTGGGATGGAAACGATAGCACGCCGCCGAAAAGACTGCCCTGAAAAAGGAAGCGCCCGCCGAGGGGGGCACCTCGACGGGCTGCGGCAGGTAGGCTCTGATTTGGCAGGGGGCATGCCAAAGTGAGGGAGCTGATAACTCCGAGGAGTCCATCAACTGTGCGAGCCTACGATTAGAAGTATAGAGTAAATGTGTGTAGAAAATATGACAAAAAGTTATGTTTAGTATAAATATGTCTCGATTCCGGGCATGGTGTGTTTAGCAGGTCATTCCTAAACTCGAAAAACCCGTCCCTTTTACGGGTATACGGATAATACCTTAACGGAGCTTTTTTTCCAAGGAGTAATTGAGATGGCGCGTATTCTGGTAATTGACGATCATTATCCTATGCGACAGACCATTCGTGAGATATTGGAAGACAACGGCCACGACGTGTTGGAGGCGGCGAACGGGTTCTCGGGGCTGCAGATTCAACGTACGCAACACGCGGATCTTGTGATTACAGACATTTTCATGCCGGAGAAGGAGGGGATGTCAACCATACGGGAGATGTGCAACGAGTTTCCGGGGATACGGACTATCGCCATGTCGGGGGGGACGGGGGATTTGACGGCACCGGAGGGCTTTATCGATCTTGCGCGGCGATTCGGGGCGCGGGCGACTATCGTAAAACCCTTTGAGGTAGATGACTTTCTGGCCGTTGTCAATCAGGTGTTGTGCGAGGAATGAAAAACGCCCTGCTTCCAGGGAAGCAGGGCCAAGGTTCATCAATTTTCGCCGGTAGGATTCGGTAGGGAGTTCGGAGGGCCTAGAAGCCGTCGAAAAAGCCTACGCCCGCGCCAAAGAGAAAGAGCAGCACGGCACCCAGGGTGAACAGGAATCCGTTGATGATTTGATCGAGAAGGGTCATTTTCATTCTCCTGATGTATGCAATGGTGATGGAACGCAAACTAGCTCACACGCTAGCACGGATTCGCCCTGAAATACAAACTCTGAAGTGCCGGCAACGTGCCTATGCGCCCGGCTTATTCGATGCGGTAGCGCCCCGGCTCCCCGGTGGCACTCCGGATTATGAGACGCTGCGATGAGGCATCGTAGTACCATCGGTCGGCTTCGACCATGGTTTCGTTAAAGCGGAGGGATACGGGGGCTTTCGGATAATGCATCCGGATTAGTAAGGGCCGGGCCGGCCCATCAATGGCCACATACAGTGCATCGCCGAATGTGGTCGAAATCTGCGTAGGGGTCCCTGTCTCGGGATCGACGTATTCGAATTGCCTGTCATTCCCCGGATAAATGTTATAGGTCAGCAGGTTTTCCCAGGACTTTTCTCCGATTCCCGTATAGTCTCGTGAAATCTGCATGGGGATGATAGCGCCTTCACGAATGTAGACCGGATACTCTTCCAGGGGGAAGGAATGGGTCAGGGTGGCCGGGCCTTCGATTACCGTCAGATCGTCAAACCAGTAACGCCACTGCCCTTCCGGCAGGTGGACGGTGTGTGTGCCACCTGGAGCAACAATGGGTGCGATGAGCAGATCCTCGCCAAAGAGGTAGTGGTAGGGGCCTTCGGGGAGGGGCTTCATCAGACGGCGTCCCCCTTCATGGGCGGAGACCACGTAATGATACATATAGGGGACCAGTTCATGGTGCAGCCAGGAGTACGTGCGGATGATTTCCAACTCCTCCGGGGAGCGCATCCACATACGTCGTTCCCCGTGGCCACCATTGAGAAAAAGGCCGCAAAAAGTGGAGAACTGGGTCCAGCGGATATAGAGCTCCGCATCGATGGGATTGTCGCCGTGATAACCGGCAATGTCGGAACCGACGATGTTGTAGCCCATGTCCGCACTCTTGAGGATGAGTCGGATGGCCCGCTGCAGCCCGCGCTCTTCCTCGGACCACGTGTGCTTGTTATCTCCCACCCAATTCACCGGGGAAGCGTCGATGGGAGCAACCCCCTCCGGGTGGCCCCAGGGGAGGACCGAGTCCAGCGAGCGGGACAAGGTGACAAACTCGGCGTTTTTCGATTGTCCGTGTGCCAACTCGTCGCGATAGTAGTGGTCCATATAGCGGCGGGTCGTGAGTCGTCCTGCGTCCGAGTCGGCGTAAAACCAGGGGATGAAACCTTTCATTTCAAAGGCGAGTGTGGCTGAGCCGTCGAGCTTCCAGCCGTCCACGCCCCAATTCAGCACCTGTTCCTGCATCCCACGCCACCACGCCATGGCATCGGGATTGGTGTAGTCGATGAAGCCCCCCTCGCCTTTCCACCAGCGCATGTTGTCCGGCGACGTGAGTAGATAGCCCTTTTCCGCAGCCTCGTTATGCCATGGGGTCGAGTCCGCGATGGCCGTGTCTTTGTTACGATGATTGACCATGCTCGTCATCCAGAGGACCACCCGTATATCCCGATCATCGAGACTGGTGAAGAATTGCTCCGGATTGGGGAAGCGGGATTCATCGACCGCGAAATCGTTGTAGCGCGTAGACCAGGGGCTGTCGATGAGTATCGTGCGGACAGGAAAGTCGTGCTTGATGTGCCCATTCACCATTTCCAACGTGGACTCCGCCGTGTTGGTGTCGTCTTCCCAGACCCAGCATTCCAATGCCCAGGCGGGGGTGAGGGGCGGGTTTCCCTGGCGTTGCGAGTTAAAGGGGATGCCCCAGCCCGGATAGAGGATGAGACCCCACACCAGGAGTAGCAGTACGAGGGACAGGGCACAGCACGCCTGGAAAATTCGTTTGAGACAACCACGTTTTTTCATCTAAAGGGACTTTCCGTTTTTAATAAGACGGTCTTCGACCGCAACGGGTTTTATTATAACGTAAGTCTTGGGAAAGGATGGGCCGGGAGGCAAGGCGAGGTTGCTCTGGTACGGCCATCGGAGCGGTGTCGACCAGTTCTCGTAGTGATTGCCGGTACAGCCTCGCACGTTGACGCATCCGTCGATGGGGACAGAGGGCGCTCTGGTTTTGGCGGGCTTTGGGATTCCACTTGGTGGCCGCGCGAGGCAGTCCCCTTTCCGCCGTCGGCGGACGTTACGCGCACCCTTCACCCTTCAAACTTCAAACTTCCTTACGCCCGCTCGGCGCCCGGTTTGCCGTTTTCCACGACGTAGGTGGCGCGGGTGAGGCATTCGCCGCCGGGTTTGGAGATGTCGGGAACCACCCGG
>JAUIMA010000592.1 GCA_030432675.1 Candidatus Hydrogenedentota bacterium
TGCCCTGAAACCCGCCATGCAACCTGGATTCGTTCATCACGGGGTACGAGGCTGTACCGGCCGTGTCGGTTGACGTCACGCCGCCCACGCAAACGTTACGACATGCCATACTACCGGTCCAACGGGGCCAGTCTTCGGCCACGGAGCCGACGGGCATCCAGACCAGCAGCAACAGGCCCACAATGTATATTCGATATCCCTGCATGGCCCCCTATACGCCACCAAAGGAGCCAGGGTTCATTTCCTGGAAACCCGCCCCGTGGCACGAAGGGGGTGCACACCCAGTCCACACAGCCACACCATGCCGCAGAGATATCGTGCCACGTGATACCGAGTGCTACGAGGTTTCATGTGCATGGAGGGCAGGAAATTCGCCCTCATTGAGATAGACTCAGTTCGGGCGTCCGAGCTAACGGAGCGAAGAGGACGCCCGACGCACATCCCCCTCGATAAACGCCAGCAACCATGCTCCATGCACACGAAATCTCGCGGAGATCGACATCGCGTGGCACGGGAACAAAACCGATTTGACGCGTCCGTTGCACGCGCTCACACAGCGACTACTAGAACTCTTTCGAGCTCCAAGCAGATACTACTCAGATATCCATATCGCCAGTTTCGACCCAATCCCTTAGATCAATTTATCCAACAACAAGGTGGCCATTCCCAGGACCAGGAAGAAACCACACATATCCGTGATGGTCGTCAGAATCGGGCCGGAGGCGATGGCCGGGTCGGTGTTAAATCGCTTCAGCACGAGGGGGAGCAAACCACCAATCGAAACGGCGAGGACGGTGTTGAGGCAGAGGGCCACGCCCACGACGAGCCCTAGATAGGGCTGGCCTTTCCAGAGCACGGCGGCGATGGCCACCAGCCCCCCGAGCACGAGGCCGTTGATAATGCCCACGGAAGCTTCTTTCACCCAGACCCACAACAACTCCGTGGGGCGCACCAGACCGAGAGATAGCTCCCGCATACTGACCGCCACGGCTTGGCTGCCACTGCAACCGCTCATATCACTGATGATAGGCAGGAACACCGCCAGGGCAATGACCGAGGCGAGGGTATCCTGAAAGAAGGCAATCACACTGGCTGCCGCGATATTCAGCAAAATGTTCACACTCAGCCAGGAAAGGCGACGGGAAGACCGGCGCAGCAGGGGCATGGTCCGGAATTCTTCACCACCGACGATACCCTGGGTTTTCAGATAGTCATCATCCCGCTGCTCCGCCACGGCTTCATGGACCGCCGCTTGCTGGACCACGCCGATGAGCCGCTCTTTTTCGTCCACCACGGGCACGCCAAGATAGTGGTGCTGATCGAAAAACTCGACCAGTTCATCCAGGGTCATGGTATCGGGCACAAAAACGGGATTCTGGATCATGATGTCCTGGATGGGTGTCGCCCGTTTCGCCATGAGCAGGTCATGCATGCGCAGCACGCCCTTCACCCGCTTTCGGCGATCTACGATATAGGAATACTGGATGTCGTAGTCCCGGTATTCGTCTCCCCGTTCGCAGAGATCATCCACAATCATTTTTACCGTTGCGTCGAGGGGATAGGCAAGGTACTCCTTCACCATGATACCGCCCGCCACGTCGGCTTCATATTGGATCAGCTGTCGGGCATTAGCGGCCTCGTCGGGATCCATCTCCGCCAGGACCGCTTCGGCGTTGTTATCGCTCAGCTCGGCAATAAGGTCCGCCTGATCTGCACTGGGCAGCTCGTCCAGAATGCCTGCTGCCAGATCGGGTGGCAGTTGCTCCAGCAGGTCCACGGCCTGGGCGTCGGTCAGCTGCTCGATAATATCGGCCGCGTCTTCTGCCGAAACGGTCGTCAACACCTTGGTCCGCTCGTCGTTGGACAGGCGGGACATGGCAAAGGCCAATTCGCTGGAGTTCATATTCTCCAGAAACTCGCCAATGTCCTCGGCTTTGCCCTCTTCCACGATGGCGACCAATTGTTCCTGGGAATTCTCTGTCTCGAGGGTCTCGTTCTCTTCCATAATGCTACTCTCTGTGATCTATGCTGCGAATCGGGGAGGCAAAAAAAAAAACGGCCTCCCATATGAAGCCGAATCTATGCGTTCAGAATACAACAGGTGCGCCATGGAAGGGAAATTACACACCGCCCGCACGTTACTTGACACGTCAAGTAACGTGCGGTACACTTCCTCCATGAGTCAACTCCAGTTCGAAATCAAGCAGACCAAGGGATTCACCTCCACCGCGGAGGAAGCCCTCCTCAATCTCCAACGGACGGCCGATCACATCCAGATTGCCTTCACGCGCCTCTTCCGTGAGCATGGGATTACTTCTCAGCAATACAACGTGCTGCGCATCTTGCGCGGTGCCGGAGAACCCCTCCCCATCCTGGAAGTGGGCGAGCGGATGGTCACCGTGGTGCCGGCCATTACAGGACTCATCGACCGCCTGGAAAAACAGGGACTCGTTCGGCGGACCCGCTCGGAGTCAGACCGACGGGTAGTCACGGTAACGATTCTCGGAAAGGGCCTCAAACTGCTGAGCGACCTGGACAAGCCCATCACCCAACTCACGGATCAGCTCCTCGATCACATGGATGACAAGGAACTGAAGCAGGCCATCAAACTATTGGAAAAGCTGCGCTCCCGCTGCCCGTCCTGCCAAGACAAACCCTAAAAAAATTTACCCCACTTATTTACATAACGATTATTTTTATATCATCCATTTATACAGCCCACAGCAAACCGCCAGTGACACATACAAACCAACACAAAAAACTCCTGTGGGCGTTGGCTCTGTGGGGCGGAAACGCTTTCTCGTTCACGGCGGCCTGGAAATTTTTGATGTATCTGGAAGCGATGGACTCGCCGGGACGGTGGAGTTCGTAAAACGAACCGTTCACCCTGCGACACCCGTAACGCATTGGGCTCGGACTCCATCGAGACCCTTGGCGGTTTGTCGCGGCTTGCAAGGGTCCGCGTTCGAAGCACCACCGCGACCAAAATCTTCCCCGTACTCGGGGCCCGTTTCGGGGCGCACAAGGGCTACAATAGCCAAAGCGGTGTGGCGAAGGGTTTGCCTCGCCTTGGCGGTCGTTTTGGCCGCACGGGGCCTCCTGGCGCTTGGTTCATGGACCGCCGCCAAACCGATTTCTACGACAACAAATCCATAGAAAACCAACGCACTTCGATGCGTAACAACGCCCAACGCCCCCCACTTTCTTTCCCTGTCCTCCGTACCGCTGCGGTTGAACGAATGCTTCCGGAGGGAAAACGGGCACGTTCGGGGGGGGACAGCCCCGACGTCTGGGTGGGCGTCGCTTGGAACCGTCGGTCGGTTGGCCGAGACGTGGATGCCGTATTCCGGGGCTGATGTCGTCGAGGCAGTCCCCGGGGACTGCCCCGACCTCATCATCGCACTATGGAGACTACGCCACGGGGCCAACCCGTGAGCCAGAAAAAGGAAAGGTTGCTTGGAGGGCGGGGCTGTCCCCCTCTTCTCCGTAGACCTGGACCGCGTCTGAGCGTTATCCTTACCCCCGACTTCCACACCAACGGACGAGGGATTTCTTCATGGGCGAAATGACACGACGTGAATTCGGGGTGACGGCGGGCGCGGGACTCTTGCTGCCCCAGCTACTAACGCAAGACGCTTCGGCGGCGGAAAGCGGTCCGACGGGCCCCTTCGTTGGGCACGTCTCGGAAGACTCCGCGAAAATCTGGTATCGTCCCGAGAAGGCGACCACCTACCTGCTCATCGTTTCACGGGAACAGGGCGAG
>JAUIMA010000593.1 GCA_030432675.1 Candidatus Hydrogenedentota bacterium
TGGTCGTTCACCATTCTGCAGGCTTGCATGAAGGCATAGGAATAGTCAATGCCAGCAAAATACTGATTTGTCGCCACTTTCACATCACGTCCTTCGGACCAGTCGGTCACCAGTCGGATTCTGGCGATGGTTGTGCCGTCATGACCCTTCTCTGCTTCGCCCGACCAACGTCTCCGGTTACGAGACCCCGAACCGCTTCTTCAGCCGTTCAATTGTGTGCGCCCAACTCGGTGTCGTCGGTCGGGCGACCGATCTGCACTATGACCATCCGTTTTTCGCACGGGGTTCGAACCGAATCCACACGGTCTGGTCGGCGCTGCGGGATATTCCCGTTACCGACGGACCGCTGGTCGTGGTGGAAGGATCTCACCGGTTTGGCGATCTGATTGAACCGGTGCTGGCGATCGACTACGAGTCGAAGGACTCGCCGCAAGTGGCGGTGATGAACGCAATCGAGGTGAAGGCGTTACCGAGAACATATTCTTCGTTATCGTAGGACTCGTCCAACATGTAGTCGGCAGCGCTGAAGGGCCACGGGCTGTAGATGTAGGAGAGGGTGTCCAAGCGGCAGGGGTTCACGGGGAGGTCGGGCTCGCCGTCGATGTTCCAACGTCCGCCCGTGTAGCGGTTGTTACCGTCTTGGTCAGACGGGCATACGAACGTGGCGAAATCGGAGATGTACTCCGGGTAGATATCCGGACCGTTGGGGATCAGTTCGAGGCTGTAGCGGTCACAGTCGGCAACTCCGTCATTGGAGTTATCTTCATCCTGGTACGCAGGCGGCGGGAACATTTCCCCTTCCGCTTCGTTGGCATACATTTTGAGGCTCAAGCCAAGCTGCTTAAGGCTGTTCTGGCAACTCGCACGACGGGCCGCTTCGCGGGCACGGGCAAGCGCAGGGAGCAAAATGGCGGCAAGGATGCCGATGATGGCGATTACCACCAAGAGTTCGATTAGCGTAAAACCTTTGCGTCTCATAGTTTGCGATTCCTATGGTTTTGATTGCGTCTCAGAAAATTACATACGTCTGATATGAATGGCATTGTAGTCAGTAGGCGAGGGAAAACGCGCTCGATGGCAAAATGTACTATCCTCCTCTCTTTTCTGCCTTACATACGCTGCTAATTCAGCCCTAACCTGCTCTGTCTGCTATTCATGGTAGTACGAAACGCTCCAAAAAGCAATAGGTTTTTTATGGAATTTGTCACCTCATCCCGCTGGACGTAGCCCCATCGCAGGACAGTTTATCAGCGCAAAACTACCTTTACGGTTTTGCGCGCCACCGATGGCGAAACCTGCCCGGCCGGGCGACCGAAGTCAACCCCGCTCATCGAGGCACGTAACCATCTGACGAATATACACTTACTCCACACCTAACGCCGGGACTATACAGGGCACCTGTTGAGAGAGTACACTGGCCTTTTACTCCTGATTGGCGTAGCGCAAAAGGGACCCTTTCCATGTATGACAATTTCTTAAAGATTCCCCGGACCCCGTTCTGGCTCTGCCTGATTCTGTGTGGCGAGCTTTGGGCAGAAGCCCCGCTGGAGAAAACCACACCACTGGAAATGCAGGGTGATTTGGCCGCGCAAATGGTCTCCGGGCTGCACCGTGATCTCGACCGCCGGACGTCGGATGCACGAAGTGAGCGCAAAACTCATTGGTCCCACATCGTCTCCGACGAGGGTGCCCGTGAGGAAAAGCGCAGCACCCTGACCACCATTCTGGGGGCCGTCGATCCCCGACTCCCTGCTTCTATGGAAACCCTGGGCCGACCTGGGGCCACCGGCCCTGTCGCTGAAAGTGAACACTACGCGATTTTCCCGGTTCGTTGGCCTGTCGTACCCGGGGTCTGGGGAGAGGGCTTCCTCGTTGAACCGCACCAGGCTGCGCTCGCCTCCGTGGTGGTCCTGCCCGATGCCGATGAACTGCCAGAAACAATCGTCGGACTTGGCACCGGGTCACCCCTCCGCAGCGAGGGAGTTTTCCGCCTTGCCACGGCGGGGTGCCGGATTCTCATCCTTTCTCCGCTCAATCGGGAAGACACCTGGTCGGGTCACCCGAATGTCCGAATGACCAATCAACCCCACCGTGAATTCCTCTACCGTGGTGGCTACGAAATGGGGCGTCACCCCATCGGCTACGAAGTGCTAACCGTTTCCTCCGCAATTGATTGGATTGAATCCAAGAGCCCTGGCCAGCGTGTCGGGCTCATGGGCTACGGTGAAGGCGGCCTGGTAGCCCTTCATGCGGCCGCCATTGATACCCGCGTCGACGCCACCGTCGTCTCGGGCTATTTTGGTCCCCGTGAAGGGCTTTGGGAAGAGCCCATCTATCGAAATGTCTGGTCGTTGCTGAAAGACTTTGGAGACGCCGAAGTGGCCGCGCTCATTGCGCCCCGCACCCTGCTCGTCGAGGACGCCACGCCCCCCACGGTTAGCGGCCCGCCACTCACGGCGGGTCGTCCTCATGGTGCGGCCCCTGGCGTAGTTCCCCATCCCACGCCGGATGCCGTGCAGGCGGAAGTCGCCCGGGCACAGGCTTACTATCCCGCGGGTGACAACCCCGCTGGCTGGCTCCAACTCATGGAGACAAACGACAAACTCCCTGGCCAGCCCGAGACCTTCGAGACCTTGGCCCAACACCTGGGGATTTCGGAGTTGCCCACGTCACCGGCGACACAGACGCCCGCCCCGGGCCACCGCCCCGATCCAGCGGCGCGCATGGAGCGACAGGTGAAGGGTTGGCTCGCCCACACCAAACACGTCATGGAAGAAGGGCAATTTGTTCGGAAGGCGCTATGGGAAAAGGCCGATGCCACCTCGGTCGACACGTGGGTCCAATCGACCGCGTGGTACCGCAATGACTTTCACGAGACGGTCATCGGCAAACTCCCCGAACCCACGATGGCCCCCAATGCCCGGTCTCGTCAGGTCTACGAAACGGATGCGTTCATCGGCTATGAAGTAGTCCTGGATGTCTACGCCGATGTCTTTGCCTACGGCATCTTGCTCGTCCCCAAAGGCATACCCGAAGGCGAGCAGCGTCCGGTGGTGGTGTGCCAACATGGGTTGGAGGGACGTCCCCAGGATGTGGCCGACCCAAACAACGTGCACAAGGCCTATGACCAATATGGCTGTCGCCTGGCCGAGGAAGGCTTCGTCGTCTACGCCCCCCAGAACCCCTACATCGGAAAGGACCATTTCCGCAGCGCCCAGCGAAAGGCCAATCCCCTCGGGCTTTCCCTCTTCTCCTACATTATCGCCCAGCACGATCAGACCCTGGACTGGCTCGGGAGCCTCCCCTTTGTCGACCCCGATCGCATCGCCTTCTACGGCCTGAGTTATGGCGGCAAGACCGCCATGCGGGTACCGGCTATCCTGGAGGGGTATTGTCTTTCCATTTGCTCGGGCGACTACAACGAATGGATTTGGAAGAATGTAACGACCCGCCAAATCTACAGCTACATGTTTCATGGCGAGTATGAGATGTTTGAATGGAATATGGGGAACACCTACAACTACGCCGAAATGAGCTGGCTCATTTGTCCCCGGCCCTTTATGGTCGAGCGGGGACACAAAGACGGCGTCGCGCCGGATGAATGGGTCGCAGCAGAATACGCCCGCGTCCGCCGCCTGTACGTCGAACTTGGCATCCCTGAGCGAACTGAAATTGAGTTTTTTAACGGACCTCACAAGATCAACGGCGTGGGGACGTTTGAGTTTTTACGGAAACATTTGAATTGGCCGGAGTAGTAGGCAG
>JAUIMA010000037.1 GCA_030432675.1 Candidatus Hydrogenedentota bacterium
AGAGCGCTTCTGGCGCTGGATGAGGGTAAGACGCGTTCTTTTACGGTTAATCTGGATGAAGTCGATGGCTGGGATGATGGACTGGTCTGCGGTGGTCGTGCAACCATTCTCACCGCCCCCCTTCGGTCGGGAAATCGGAGTGCCTATGCCGCGGCGGTAGCCGCCTGGGAGTCCGGCAGTCGGGGTGCTTTGCTTACGGTCGTGGCCCACCCGGGCTATCCTGCAGGAACGGCCATCTGGCTTCCCGAGGGCGCGGTTCCGCCAGCGGGCCTGGCCACCGCTGATTTGGCCGAGGCGGAGCGATGGGAGAAGGCCCTGTTGGTGCCCGCTTTGCCCGATGTGGATGGGGCCGAGGTCGCCTTCTTCATCGAGCCCGTGTCCCCTCCCCCCCGTCTTGTGATTGTGGGCGCGGGCCATATCGGAAAGGCCCTGTCCCACTTCGCATCCCGCGTCGGGTTTGCAGTGACGGTACTGGACGACCGTCCTTCCTTTGCGAATGCCGACAATCTGCCCGATGCGACCTGTGTCGTGTGTGGAGATATCGAAGAGGAGTTGTCGAGTTTTTTATTCAGTCCCCGGGATTTCGTCGTCATTGTGACCCGCGGTCATCGCCATGACAGCGCAGCGCTCGCAGCGTGTATTCGCCATGAGCTGGCCTATCTGGGGTTGATTGGGAGCAAGCGGAAGGGAATTCTGTTGCGCGAGCGTCTGTTGACGGAGGGGCTGGCTACGGAATCGCAGGTCGCCCGGGTGGTGACGCCTATGGGGCTGGATCTGGGAGGTGCTACCGTAGAGGAAATCGCCTTGAGTATCGCGGCCCAGTTGGTCAGTGTACGTCGTCACGGAAGGCTGGATGCACCTCCCCTGAAATACGATCATATCGTACCCTTTGCGCCGGTAGAGACACCATGATTTCGGCCATCGTATTGGCGGCAGGCGAGTCACGGCGTATGGGACGTCAGAAGGTTCTCCTGCCATTTGGAGACTCCACGGTGCTGGAAGAGATCGTGACGGCCATTGAGGAGAGCAAGATTGGCAGCGGGGTCGTCGTGACGGGCCATCAACCGGAACGGGTAGCCCAACTTCTGGCCGGACGGAGTCTGAGTGCGATCCACAACCCCGCCTATTCAGAAGGCATGCTGAGCTCAATTCGTGCGGGCCTACGGGGGCTACCGAAGCAGGCTCAGGGCGTGATGCTATTTCTCGGCGATCAGCCCCAAGTGGATGTGCCCTTGATAGACCACCTTTGCGAAACCTTCCAGTCAGGAAGTGGCCAGTTGTGCGTGCCGACCTTCGGTGGGCGCCGAGGGCACCCCCTCCTCTTTGATCGAAGCTATGAAGACGAGATACTCAATGGCTTCGATGAGGTTGGTCTCCGTGGCTTGCTGCAGCGCTACGAAGCCCGGGTGTGCCCTGTTCCATGGGACAATGAAGGGGTGTTAGTGGACCTGGATACGCCTGAAGATTATGCCCGCGCGTTAGAGCAGTCCAGGATTTCAGGCGAAGGTCTCGTGGGGACAGGCGAGTAAGGTTATCCTTAGGCCGATTCGGCGCGCTCAGTTTTTGCTATTGTCCAAGAGGACTGCGGCAGCATCCGGCCCGTGCTTCTTTGCGACGAATGCCTCCAGAACGCCACTCCGTGTTCGATGCCCTGACTGCCGCCCGGACATGCCATCGACGAGCTTAATATCGATAACGTCTTTTTTCCGGGCGTAGTAGAAGACCCACAGGGGATAGTGGATGGTCTCTCGCTCGATAATATCGCCGGGGACTGGTTTGCCCCCGATCCGGCTGCGCTGGCGCATGATGGTATGAATTAGATTGTCTCGGGCGAGCGGTTCGCAGCTTTCGATGGAAAGTTTTGGGGAAAAGACTTCCCCTTCCGGAATGGGAGATTCACTCAGGTGTTCTCCGAGCTGGAAGATGGCAAAGGCCCCGGACCAGGCTTCAACGGAGACCTGCATGACACCCGGATCTTTGCGAGAGGTCATTTCAAACGTAAAAATATGGTAGGGGAACCAGATTTTTTCGGTGTACGGCAGTCGGCGTGTCTCCGGACCCGCCGAATCCCGCCGAAACCGAGTAGCGATACGCAACCAAGCCATAGAGCAGCCGGTATTGCAAATGGGAAGCACGGCGTGCTCCGGTACCACGGCTTCCAGATGACGCATCTCAGTTCAGGCGCTTCAGTACTTTTTTTCCATGTACAACGAAAGCCGTACCGATCCCACACAAAACCAGGCCGCTGATGGCACATACCATTTTTTGAATGGATGTATCGGACCAAAAGGAGCCAAGGATCACGGGGAGGCCCAAAATGACGAGGAAAAGGCCCAACACAAAAAGTGTTTCCCCATCTCGTTGTGTGTGCGCGTTGTTATGTTCTTCTTCACTCATGCTGCGTTCCTTGGAATTTGCTATCGAGCTTTGGTGTCACTTTCACACTATCGAGTTGAATTCGATACGATGCGAATCCCCTATGAAAATATCCAATAGATGATCATGTGGGGCGACATCGTAGATGAGCCCTTTTTTAGGCTGGTCAATGTTTACATATTCCTTTTTCAGGATAAACATGACCCAGAGAATCGTCGAAACAAAGAGCCCAACCGCAAAAAACTTGAACACGGATGGATCGGCACCGACAAACATGCGGTCAATCGGGTGAAAAATACTCTGGAGCGGTCCGCTGAAGGTTTCGTTAATCCAGCCGGAAACGCTGCTCATTAGTGCACCGAGTCCATCCTGCGCGGGGGCCGCTGCTTCTGCAACTACGTCTGTTTCTTCCATTACTCAACCCTTTCCTGCAGAACGCGCTGAACATCACCATCTTGCATAACCTGGCCGAAGACCAGCCCACGAATTTTCTCTTCGGGCTCGGCGGGGGTCAACAGACTTACAATGGCGGTTACCACACTGGAGAATACGAAGGACCACCACGCCACAAAGAGGAAGGGATCCTGCGAGGGGAATACCCCTTCGCTATTGTAAAGAATCGTCGTGAAGCACACGCCCAGCAGAAGCCCTGCAAGCGCGCCCCACTGGGTGGCCCGTTTCCACATGATGCCCAAGAGCAGAATGGCGAAAACCGGTCCCTGAAACATGGCCAGCGCGGTCTGTACGAAGGTGTACATCGACTCTTTGCCAGCAAGGAAGCGGGCGAAGTAGGCACCAATCAAAATGAAGACCACGGTACACGTACGCCCGAGGATGAGCAAGGAACGCTCTGATGGGCGTTTCTTGTTGATAAATTGAAAGCACCGTCCATAGATGTCGGAGGTCCAGATCGTCGTGGCGGAGTTCAGCGTCGAATCCACGCTGGACATGAGCGCCGCGAAGAGGGCTGCAAACATGAGGCCCTTGAGACCGGGAGGAAGCACTTTCGCAATCATCAGCGGTGCTGCATCGTCCCCATTCTGGAGGTCAGGCAAGATGATTACTGCCGCCAGGCCGGGCACCATAACCAGTGCCGGGATAAAGACTTTCAGAAAGCCGGCGAAGAGCATGCCGCCTTTGGCGTCCCATTCGGTACGGGCACCAAGGGTTCGCTGAACCACGGCCTGGTTACCGGCCATATAGCCTGTCGCCATCACGATACCCAAACCGAACACGATACCGGTCCACGGATAGGGGGTTTCCGAATCGTGGGGCAGGAGCAGGGTAAAGTGATTCTCGTGACCGGGCATGGCCAAAATGGTCTCGGTCATCTTGGTCCAGCCCCCCACCTCAGCCAAACAGAGGATGGAGAGTGCGGCACCACCGACAAACATAACCACCAGCTGCACGACGTCGGTCATAACAACGGCGGCGAGACCACCGGAGACGGTATAAATACCGGCGACTACGGCGATACCCCAGACATAGTGATTCTTGCCAATGCCTTCGATCTGCAGCACACCATCGAGCATGGAAGCAGTGAGCCAGAGCATGACTGCCAACATAACGAGGAGAAAGACACCCCAGATGCTGGCGTGAATGAGCTGAACCGCCGCGTTGTACCGTTTACCCAGGAACTCCGGGATGGTGAACACGCCGGCGCGCCAGAAATAGGGTATGAATATGAAGGCGGCAAAGGCCATGGCGGGCATGGAGCCGATCCAATCGAAATTGGCGGCAGCAATGCCATATTTATATCCAGCGCCGGAAAGGGTCATGAAATCGGTAGCCCCGATATCACTCACGACGACGGACATGCCGATGGCCCAGAAAGGCAGGGCTTTACCCGCTACAAAGAAGTCTCCGGCAGACTTTACGTACTTGCCGAAGTAGGTGCCGAGGGCGAGGGTACCGACGACATAGATACCGATGATGGCGATATCAATAGCGTGGAGCCCACTTCCGGCCGATTGGATAAGTTGATCTTCCATACACCAAGTTCCCGGTTGATGATGCCATTATAGAGGGATTACACCAATCCCATAGGGACCGCCACTATGCCATACCATGTTAGGAAATCGCAAGTAAGGTCACGAATAACGATTAAAGCTAGTCGGAAGGCCCCGCTCTGTCCGATATTGGGATGAACTTGGCCACTCTCCGGTCGGTCACGCTTCAAGTATCGATCGCAGGATACAACGGCGGGGATGCTGAAATCCGTTGGCTTCTGTGCCCAGGTAGCGTTCTGGACTACTAATGGAAGATTAGTCCAATTTAGCTATCATCCCAATTTGACCCCGGTGGTAGGAATCATGCTGGATCATAATCGACAGGGTGGTGCCAATGCTGGAAAAGAATCCCCGCATCTCTTCCGCAAGCTTGCCGGGCAGCGGATCTTTGAGAACGCTGTCATCCAACGCGCGCACACCGGCCAGCGCCTTCTCGAAAACCTCGTTGTAGAGCGCGATGGTCTCGTCCCAGCTGGGATACTCGTCGGGGTTGGTCGTCGGGGTCTTCCCTCCCACGAAGTCGGGTGCAAAGAGGATGGATTGCTCACGGGTCAGGACCGATGGCTGCTCGAGGGTGTAGACCAGTACGAGGGTATTCACCGTATTGGCCAGATGGCCGACGAGCCACAAGGGTGTTGCCTTGCCTGTTTGCAGTTGCTTGAGGCGGTGGGATTCCGGGACACTCTCGACAATTTGAAGGGTGTGCTGCTGGGCGCCTTCCAGCAGGTCAGCAAGTAAGGTAACGCGAACATTACTCATGGGAATTCTCCGTGGTTGAAGCGGTTAGTCAAGTTTGGCAAGGAGGCCCATCTGGCCCCGGTGGTACGCATCGTGATTGCCCAGGAGGCGCAGGATGGACAGGATCGTCGGAAATCGCTCCCGATAGGCGTCGGGCATGTCTCCCGGCAGCGGCTTGTCCAAATCATCATCGGAAAGTTGCTTGAGCCCGTCAATGGCGCGATCCGTACAGGTTACATAGTTTGCAAGGAGCGTGTCCCAATCGGGGTAGTCGTCGGGATTGGTGGTAGGTGCGACACCGCCGGCGTGCTCCGGGGCGAAGAGTTGCCCTACTTCAGGCTGAAAAACGGGCGGCTCTTGAAGGGTCCATTCAAGAATGAGGCGGTCTACCGTGCGGGCGAGGTGTCCCAGCAACCACGTAGGGGTTGCCTTGCCGGGTGCCAACTGCTTGAAGCGGTGAGATTCGGGCACGGAGCCCACGATTTTCACGGTCTCATCGCGGCTGGCTTTGAAGAGGGCGACGAGGAGCCTGATGCGTGTCTGTTCCATGGAGTTATCCTTCTATCGGCGTCAGTCGGGTACCCGCTTTTCGGGCGTGGTTTCTACGATCGGGCACAGGAATCCCGAGGGTGGTCGTGTGTTGGATGGTATGGTATGCTGCCTTTTTCCACTCACACCGCCGTACCCAGGATCCATAGCCCATGATGATACCAGATTCAATGCACATTTCTCGCCCGATGATTCTGACCGCATTGCTCCTCTTGCCCGCCGCTGCCACGTGGTCGGAAAGCTGGAAGGCCGGAATCGCCACCATCTCCATCACGCCGGAAGTGCCTGTCCCGCTCGTGGGTTACGGGGGCCGCGACAAGCCCTTTGAGGCCGTCGACATTGACATATATGCCAAGGCCCTGGCCCTCGAAGATGCCCGCGGCAATCGTGGGGTTATCGTCACCACCGATCTCGTGGGGGTTCAGGCGATCTTTTTCGATGAAGCGTGTCGTCGAATCACGGAAGAAACAGGGCTTACGCGTGGGCAGATTCTGCTGAATGCTTCCCACAATCACACGGGGCCCCTGTTGAGTCTCAATCCCGATCCCGAGGGCAATCTGGCCTACGCGGCCTTTCGTGACAAGGAAGCGGAAGAAAACGTGGTGGCCTACACCCGCCAGTTACAGGATAAGACGGTGCAGGTCGTCAAGGATGCGCTCGCGGCCCTCTCCCCCGCTACCCTGGCCTGGGGGGCGGATCGGGTCGAGTTCGTGATGAACCGGCGCGCGGAGCCGGAAGAAGACGGGACGATTCGGATGCGTCCCAACCCAAACGGGCAAACCGACAAGCGGGTCCCCGTGTTGCGCGTCTCGGCCCCCGATGGTGCCGTCCGCGCGGTGATGATGGGGTGCGCGTGCCACAACACGGGCCTGACTGCCGATCATAATATTATTACAGGCGACTACGCGGGCTATGCCCAGGAATACCTGGAAGAGAAACTGCCCGGGGCTTCCGTGTTGTTTATGAGCGGCTGCGGTGCCGACGCCAACCCGGAACCCCGTACCGATGTGCCCGGGGTGCGGAAGCTGGGCCGTGACCTGGGCGATGCCGTACTGCGTGCCCTGGCTGCCGAACTGCGGCCCATTGATGGTCCCCTGACCTGCACCTTCGAGATGATTGACCTGCCCAACATGCAACTCGATCAGGAAGGGCTCGCCCCCTACGCCGCGCGGCGGACGACCGAAAGCCTCATGGCGAAGCACATGATTGCGGTTCTGGAGCAGGGAAAGACCTTGCCGACTCATTACCGTGCGCCCCTTGCCGTCTGGGGACTGGGAGACGACCTGACGTTGGTGGGGCTCCCCAGCGAGGTGGTGGCGGACTACGCATTGCAATTATATGCGGCCCGGCCTGAATCGCCCTTGTGGGTGGCGGCTTATTGCAATGATTTCTTCGGCTATATTCCCAATGCCCGCATCGTGCGCGAAGGCGGCCATGAGTTTATTGGGGTCACGACCTATCTCTGGGGCAAAGACCTCACGACCCGGGTGGGCTTCTTTTCGGAAGACGTGGAACGGGTGTTGTTGGACGCCACATTGCGGCTGGTCGACAGCGTGGAATAAGTATCTGTTGAGAGGGGGACAGCCCCGACTGCTGCCGTCGCAACGCGGGGACAGAGTCGTGGGATGACCACCTGGTGTATTCGTGTAGGGCAGGGCGAATGACGTCGGGGCCGTCCCCCTCCCCGGCTCACACTTGCGTTCGATGCCGGGTCTCCATCACTATGGAAACACCCCTCCCGTCTCCGTGTTACAGGTGGTATTACTGACAACAGAAGGATACACTCAATGCACTTCAAGAAACCCATGCTCCTATTTATCATGGTTCTAGCGGGGCTCTTGCATCCCTCCCACGCTGCAGAGAAGCCCAACATCATCTACATCATGGCCGATGACCTGGGCTATGGCGATCTCGGGTGTTACGGACAGACCGAAATCCAAACACCCCATATTGATACCCTTGCTTCGGAGGGCATGCGCTTCACCCAGCATTATTCAGGTAGCACGGTCTGTGCACCGAGCCGCTGCGCGTTGATGACGGGGTTGCACACCGGCCACTGTTACATTCGAGGCAATAAACGGGTGAACCTCCGTCCCGAAGACGTGACGGTGGCCGAGCTCTTGAAAGCCGAAGGCTACACCACCGGGCTGGCGGGCAAGTGGGGTTTGGGCATTGAAGGCGAAGAAGGGGTGCCCAATCGCCAGGGTTTTGATTTCTTCTATGGGTACCTCGACCAGCAACACGCCCACAACTACTACCCCACCTTCCTCATCAAGAATGAGGAGCGGGTGTCCTTGAAGAACGTCGTGCCCGACCCCAAAGAATCCGGTGCGGGCAAGGCCAGTGAAAAGGTGGAGTATAGTCACGACCTTATTGTGAACGAAGGCCTGGACTTTATCCGTCGTAACAAGGACAACCCCTTCTTCCTCTATTTCGCCCTTACTATCCCCCACGCCAATAACGAGGCCCGGGAAGAAGGTATGGAAGTGCCCGACTTTGGGCCCTACACCGAGAAGGATTGGCCCGACGCGAAGAAGGGCATGGCCGCCATGGTAACCCGGATGGATAGCGATATCGGGCGTCTGATGGCCCTGTTGAAAGAGCTGGAGATTGACGACAACACTCTCGTCATCTTTACGTCCGACAACGGCCCCCACCGAGAAGGCGGCAATGACCCCGAGTGGTTCGACAGCAATGGCCCGTTGCGCGGTATCAAGCGGGACCTCTACGAAGGGGGTATTCGGGTGCCCATGATTGCCCGCTGGCCCGGCACAGTGCCCTCGGCCTCCGAAAGCGACCACATTTCCGCCTTCTGGGATTTTCTGCCCACGGCGGTTGAGGTGGCCGGTGGTAGCGTGCCTAAAGGACTGGATGGCATATCGTACCTCCCCACACTCACAGGGGCGACCGACCAGCAGCAGGGCCACGAGAGTCTCTACTGGGAGTTCACCGAAAAAGGGGGGCGCCAGGGCATCCGCGCCGGGGATTGGAAAGCGGTCCGCCTCAATGTGTTCGATAACCCCAACGCCCCCGTTCAGCTCTTCAATCTTGCCGAGGACCTGGGCGAGACGAAAAACATCGCGGCCGAGCATCCCGAGATTGCGGCCCGTCTCGCTAAGGCCATGGACGAAGCCCATGAGACATCGGCGCTCTTCCCCCTGACCAAAGCAGAGATGCAAAGCGAAGGACAGGCGACGGAGAAAAAGGCCGAGGCGAAGCCCAAACGCAAACCGATAGTTACGTGGGACGTAGACGAAGTCTTCTGCTTTGCCCTCTACACAGTAGAGGATAACAACCTCAAACTCACCGCCCAGCTTTACCCGTTGGCCAGTGATGATCACACGGTGCGCCTTGAAGTAGAGGACGGTGATGGCTGGAAAGAAATCGCCACGACCACGGTGGTGAACCCCGGCTGGACCGCGCCCTTTCGGGTGGAAGGCTGGGACACGACCCGTGACTGGCGCTACCGCGTAGCCTACGGCGCACAGCACACCTACGAAGGTCGCATTCGCAAAGACCCGGTGGATAAAGAAGAAATCGTTGTCGGTGCCTTTACCGGAAACTCCAACCGCGAACGGGGTTTGAAACCCGATATCATTGCGAACATCACGGCCCAGGACCCGGATCTGCTGTTTTTTTCGGGCGACCAGTCCTATGACCACAAGCGGCACTACGAAGCGTGGTTGCTCTTCGGCCAGCAGTTTGGGGAGATTATCCGCGACCGCCCCACCATTGCGATCCCCGACGATCACGATGTGGGCCAGGGCAATATCTGGGGGGCGAGCGGCAAGGTGGCCAAGACCCCGGCGGGACCAGATGGGGGCTATTTTGAGCCGGTGGAATATGTCAACGAAGTACAGCGTGCCCAGACGAGTCACCTGCCGGACCCCTTTGACCCCACACCGGTGCAACGGGGCATCACGGTTTATTACACCTCCCTGAATGTGGGCGGCGTCGATTTTGCCATCATTGAAGACCGTAAGTTTAAATCCGGACCCGAAGGCTTAGTGCCCAAACAGGGGCCCCGTCCCGACCACATCAACGACCCCAACTTTGACCCCATGTTGGCCGACGTGGAAGGCGCCGTGCTGCTGGGAGACCGGCAGCTTCACTTTCTCGAAACCTGGGGGCAGGATTGGGACGGTGCGGAGATGAAAGCGGTATTGTCGCAGACCGTATTCGCCAATGCGGCCCACCTCCATGGGAAGAATTCCGAGCGCCTGATTGCCGATCTGGATTCCAACGGCTGGCCCCAGACGGGACGTCGCAAGGCACTGGAAGCTATCCGAAAACCCTTTGCCTTCATGCTGGGCGGGGATCAGCACCTGGCGACCGTGATACATCACGGCACCGAAGACTGGAAGGATGCGGGTTATTCCTTCTGCGTGCCTTCCATTTCCAACTACTACGGCCGCTGGTGGTCGCCGCTGGATGAGCCGAAAAATCACCCGGGTGGTCCCCTGCCCCACACCGGTGACTATGTGGATGGACTGAAGAATAAGGTCACCATGCTGGCTTATGCGAATCCTACCGAAGAAAACTATCAGGCGGCAGGCTATGGCCTGGTGCGCTTCAATAAAAAAGACCGCACCATTACGATGGAATGTTGGCCCCGTTTCGTGGACGTGACCCAGCCCAATGCCCAACAGCATCCCGGATGGCCCGTCACGGTTTCCCAGGAAGATAACTACGCCCGCGCCGCCGTGGCGTGGTTGCCGACCATCACGGGGAAGGCGGAACAGCGGCCTGTTGTTCAGGTTATCAACGACACTACGAATGAGGTGGTGTATACCTTCCGCGTCAAGGGGCTTCCCTGGCAGCCCAAGGTTTTTGCCGAGGGTACCTATACCTTGCGCATTCGGGAAGGAAGCCATGAGAAAACGGTGAATGGCCTCACCGCTGTTGTCGAAGAGTCGGGTGCCCAGTCCATTCCGCTCACCTGGTGACAGGACACCGCTTGGAAGATGGCATAGAATTTTGGCATGCGCCGTCGAAGGGCCTATAATACCGGCTTGACGTCACCAATCAAGAATGTCGGGATTGGTCGCAAACCCCTACCTGGAAAGATGCTGATTACATGTCCACCAAATTGAGAACCGTTGGTATTCTCACCTCCGGCGGCGATTGCCCCGGACTCAATGCCGTGATTCGTGCGATTACGAAAACCCTTACGCCCGAAGGGGTCGAAATTCTGGGGATTCTGGAAGGCTTCAATGGCCTGGTCGAGAATCGCTATATTCGACTCAGTGATGCTGACACGAGCGGCTTGCTTACCGTAGGCGGCACCATCTTGAAGACCAGCCGGAACAAGCCCCACAAAATGCCTGGCCCCGATGGTACGGTGCGCGATATGACCGGTGCGGCGCTGGAGAATTGTCGCCGCATGAACCTCGACTGCCTTTTTTGTCTCGGGGGTGGTGGCACCCAGAAGAATGCCTTCCGATTGATGCAGGAAGGTGGGCTCAATGTCATCACGGCACCCAAGACCATCGACAACGATGTCTGGGGCACGGACACCTGCTTTGGTTTTGACACGGGCATGTCCATTGCCACGGAAGCCATTGACCGGCTGCACACGACGGCCAGCAGTCACCACCGGGTGATGGTGGTTGACATCATGGGCCACAATTCAGGATGGCTGGCTTTGGGGGCGGGTATTGCGGGCGGTGCGGACGTGATCCTGATTCCCGAGATTCCTTACGACATCGATATCGTGGCCCAGTCCCTGCTTGGACGCATGCGTCGCGGAAAAATGTTCAGTATCGTCGCCGTAGCCGAAGGGGCGGTTTCGAAAGAAGACGCCGCGCGACTTCAGGCGATGGACGAAAAGAAGAAAAAGCGCAAGAAAAAAGAAGGCAAGGAACTCGAGCATATTAAAGAGCCTGTCAGCTCTATCCTCGCAGAGCACCTGGAGGATGTGACCGGTTTGGAAACGCGCGTTACTTCCCTCGGCCATCTCCAGCGCGGCGGCATCCCCACCCCCAGCGATCGTCTGCTCTGCACCAAATTTGGAACCCACGCTGCGGAGTTGGCGTTGAAAGGTCAGTTCGGCTGTATGGTCGCAAAGCAGGGCGAAGAATTCGTCGCGGTCCCCCTGGAAGACGTCGTCGGCAAAAAGCGTCTTGTGACCTTGGATCATCCCTGGATTCGGGCCGCGCGAGACGTCTCTGTTTGTTTGGGTGACATTATTCCCAAGGGACTTGAATCGTAACTTCCGGTACCGAATTTTTCCGTAATTCGCCGTCCAAAATCATTTGGGCGGCGTTCTTATTATACGGGCGCGAATAATCCGCGTCGTCTGAGGGTACTACTTCCGACAACGGGGCCGGTTAACCGGCTGCGGCAGCGTTGGCCTCGTCCCAAGGGGGCATTCCTGGGGCGAGGTTCCGACGTGGCCGGCTACAGGTCAGGGCGTTACAAACTTCAAGCCCGCTATGCCTGCGACAATCAACAACACGCAAAACAGCCTTGCAACCGTCGCCGCTTCGCCAAATAAGACGATGCCGAGCACGACAGTCCCCACCGCGCCAATTCCGGTCCAAACGGCGTAGGCCGTGCCAACCGGTAAGTCTTTCATGGCGACAGAGAGCAGTCCGAAGCTGAATCCCATGGTAACCAGCGTTGCGACGGAGGGCCACAGTCGTGTGAAGCCTTCAGTGTATTTAAGACCGATGGCCCAGCCCACTTCCAACAGGCCAGCGACAATCAGGAGAATCCAGCTCATGACGCACTTTCCGGGGACTCACCCTGGGGTAACGGGATGTCCATGGAACGGACGTGAATGTCTCGCTGTGGGAAAGGGATTTCGATGTTGTGGGCGCGAAATACCGTATCTATCTGGGTGTGCATCGCATCTTTAATGGGGAGATAGGACTCGAGGTCCGGGCTGTGTACCCGCAGTTCGAAATCGAGCGAACTGTCGCCAAAGCCACGGAAATACACCACCGGTTCGGGGTCATCCAGCACCAGTTCATGGGCTTGGGCTACTTCCAGCATGAGTCGTTTGGCCAATTCCACGTCGGAGCCATAGGCGATTCCGACCGGAATTTCGATGCGGAGCACCTGGTCGGATAAGGTCCAGTTGACGAGTCGACCCGTGACAAATTCTTTGTTGGGGACAATCAGCTCCTGACGATTAAAGGCCGTAATCCAGGTGGCGCGAATACGGATGCGAGACACGGTGCCGCTGATATCCCCTACCGTTACCGTGTCCCCCACGCGAATGGGGCGCTCAAAAAGGATGATCAGCCCCGAAACCAGGTTGGCAAATATTTCCTGCAACCCGAATCCCAGCCCCAGCCCGACGGCAGCGACGAGCCATTGAATCTTGCTCCAACTTAGCCCAATCACGGTAAAGGCCCAGATTCCGCCTGCCACCGTCAACACATAGGCGACAATGCTTTTTACGGCATAGCGTTCCCCCGCGATCAGGGAGAGGCGCTCGAGAAGGACGATTTCCAGGAGGCCCGGCAGATTCTGGACCGCAATAAAGGAAATACCAACGATAAACAAAAAGAACACGGCGTCTCGCAGGGTGATGGGAACCATTACAGACTCCGAGACGATTTCGGTCTGCTCGGTTTCGGGATTGAGTACTTCCCGCTGGACGGTGTCGTAGGTTTCCCACAGGGTTTGGTTGTCGAGCACACTGAGTGCCGGCAAATCGGGGGACCAGATTAGATAGGTGGCCAAGGCGAGACACGCGACGAAACCACTCTTGATGAGGCGCATGGACTGGGCGTCAATGCGGGCAAGATCGATTTCTTGCCCCTGTTCGACGACCACATCGGACATGCTGGTGCCGCCATCCCGCGCGGCCTCTCGGCGTTTTCTTGCTTGCTCCCGGGCCAATCGCTTGCGGGTGATGGTCATCCACCGAAGTATGAGTTGAATGACGAGGATGAGACCCAGCACACACAGGAGGGTCGCGTGTATCTGGCTCGCGATGTGGAGTGCCGAATAATAGAATCCCAGACCTGCCGCTAGAAAAAGCGCGAGCGGGATCCCGAGTCCGATGAGGTAGCCAATGCGCCGGGCGTAGAGACTACTCTTTCCCCGGGCCAATTCGATGAGATTAAAAAGCGAGCCGTTGCGCTTTCGGAGGAGCTGATGGAGGGCGAACGTGAGCATCAGCATATTCAGCATGAAACACAAGCGACCGAGCGAATCTTCCGCGTGATTGTCTCCAAATTCCGCCAGTGCGGAAATGACATAAACGCTTGGAAGAGACAGGATTTCCAGCCAGAGCAGCGTTTTGTAGATGCCCCTACAGGCTTTCTCGGACCAATCAAAGTGAGCCACGCCGAGTCCGTTTCGCTTGAGGACCTCGCGGGTGAAGTCTACACTCCACAGGACGAGGGCGGCGTTAATGAGGCCATTCCCTGCCGCGCTGGTGTAGTCAGTGCTGGCGAAAGACGCCGAAAGTCGCCAGCCAAATAATGCAAACACCAAGGGGATATCGAGTGATAGGATGAAGGTATACACCATCGCATTGAAGGTGGGGCGTAGCTGCACATTGCCTTTTTTCTTTCCGTGTTCCGCCGACTGTCGGACGCGTTTACGCAAGGGGCGGCGAGCGGCAATCAACAGAAAGAGGGACAGGGAAGCGAGGGTTGCGGGCAGCGGGTAAGCACGGACATCGGTCCAGATGGCATTCGTAATCTCGTCAATCTGGCGGGCATCCAGAAGCCAGAGCAAGGCGGCGCGGGAATCTTTCAAAAGTGTAAGGCCCAGCGGGCTGCCGCTACGCACCCATAACACGCGCTCCTGGATGTAGGTGTCCTGCTGATTTACCTTTTCAATCAACTGGAGCGCTGAGGTGTCCAAGTCGATGAGTTTGTCGTAGTATTTTTCCTGAAAGGATGTTTTTTCATAGAGAAGACTACGTTTCGACTCATAATACTGCCGAAGAATTTTCCGAATGGTCTCCCGCTGCTCTTCGCTCAGGTCGGTGGTAATCTCTTGGAATACGGACGTGATCTTGGCGTCGATATCGGCGAGCTCTCGCCGGTCTTCTTCGGCCTGAATCTGGTCTATCTGGACTGTGGCAATTTCTTCTTTTCGCTGCGCAATTTCTCGCTCCAGCATACGGACATCCGGCAAGCTCTGACGATGTCCCCGAAGAAGCAGGCCCACGACAGCACTGCTGCCGGCCGCATCCACTTTCTTCTTGAGCCGGGTGAACTCGCTGTCCAGTTGGTTCAACAGCGCGTTGACTTCCTCCCGCCGGATGTCACTCCGCTCCATTTTCTGGATCAAGCCCCTGGCACCCGATTGTTCACGGGTTAAGTCGGCGTTTTCGGTCGCGAGATCTTGCACCAATTGGCGCACCTCGACGGGCGCGTTGGCCGCTTCCAGGATGGCCTCTCGGGCGGCAATTTCGGCCTGACGGGCTTCTTCCTGCCGCTTCAGCCCCAGTTTTTCCCGCCAGCGGTCGGCCAGCGATTTGGCACGTTGGGCGTTGCGGGTGGCCAAATCGATGCGGAGTGCGAGGAGACGTCCCCGGGCATCATAGCTGCTTAATTCTTCCGTGTGGGCCCGCAATTCCTGTTCCGCGAGAATTACTTTCGCGCGGGCCAACACGTCGCGTGCCGCCGTGACTTCTGCACTTTCCGACGTGGCCGGTGCAGCGTTTACCTGGGCGCGGGCGGCATCCAGGCGGGCGCGGGCATCCGTCTGGAGGCCTGGTAGTTGCCGACGGCGTTCGGCCCGGCGCGACGACTCTTGTTCCAATTCGGCGACTGCGGCCTGGGCGACGTCCAATGCGCTCTCGGCCTCGGAAACTTTGACTTCAATTTCGGACGCTTTGAGGCTATCGGCATCGGCGAGAAGGGCATCGACACTCTCGGAAAGGGTGATATTGGTACTTTCCAATTCCAATTGGCGGGCTTCAATCAAGGCCGGCGCATCGACTCGAAGTTGCTCGAACTGGTCCGCCTTGGCGCGCCAATCCTCGGCGCTCTTCAAGTGCTCCAGGGCCTGGGTATAGAGGGGAGCCAAGAGGCCCTTTGCCGCATCGTCCAGGCTGGTGCTCTCCTGAATACCTTTCAGGCGGCCTTCGAGATGGGGCACGGTAAGTTCCGTGGGTACGGGTGCGGAAGCGGAAACCGTCGCCGCATTTTCCTGGGCAATGGCAGGAAGTGCGACCGCGAAACCAAGTAGAAGAAGGGGAATAAAGAGAAGTTGTAGATAGCGTCGTGCCAGAATTTGCATCGTCGCGGCGTCTCCGGAGTGGAAAATGCGGGATAGCGTCGCGATTGGTGGCACTGCCTGAATGTTTCCGCCCACGGATCTGTGGGGCGGGGCCGACTACACCGTAGCGGGGTGCAGCGTGCGATCACTACCGTCTGGCTAGTATACCCACTGACAGAATGGCCGGGCAAACGGTACGCCCGTCGCCCGGCCATTGTTGGGTTTTTCTCTTGAATTAGTACGGAAGGCTACTCTGCCGGTTCGAGCCGAAGGGCACGCAGGTCAATGAGAACGTTCTTGAGGGGGCCATCCGGGCGAAACACCAGCCGTTGTTCACCGGGTTCCAGCTTGATCTGACCGATCTTGCGGGTGAAGTAGCGGTCCCAGGTGCCCGTTCCCGTCACCACGCCCGTCAGCAAATTCTGGCCTACTTCCAGCCGGTAGCTATTGCCCGTTGATGTGTTGTCGCAGCAATACTCCATGACCACGTCATAGGTCCCCCCCGCTTCCGTCTTGAGCTTCCAGACCGCATGGTCATTGGCGCTACCCCAATACCCGAGGTTGTTGTAGTCCGCCTCATAGACCAGGGTATCGCCATAGATTTCGGCATTGGTGGCGAGCAACTCGAGCACCTGTGCGTCGTTGGGCGTGACCAGTTCGGGATGGTTGTTTGGGAAGGATTTGGGTTTACGGTCTTTGCCGCGTACGAAGGCGATGAGATTCGCCATATCCTGTTCACTGAGCCCTTCTTCCAGGCCGAGGGGCATGATGGAGAGGTCCCCCGCCGTCATGGACTCGATTTCGGTGCGAAGAATCGTCTGCGCGACGCCGCCTGCATTGGTGAGGGTAATATCGTTGGCGCTCTCACTGGCCAATACCCCGGTGATGGTCTCCAGATTCGTCGTCTCGACGGTATAGCTCGTGTATCGCCCTTCTACCGAACGATTCGGGTCCAGGATGGCCGTGATGAGGGTCTCGAAGGAACCACTGGCAGCGGCTGAGAGGTCGGGACCCACGACGAAGCCCAGGTCCCCTACCTGGTGGCAGGTGGCACACCGTTCCGCGAAAATGGCCTGACCGGCGGCCCGCTCCCCAGTGAGGTCGGCGGCAGCGCGGAATCGTTCAATGACGGCGGCGCGGTCGGCATCCACCAGCCCGGTCATCAGGGTTTCAACCCGTTGCTGAATGGCCGGGTCGGAATGGGTAAGGAGTCGTTGCCGCTGCACCGCATCCAATTGGCGTGTGGTGATGTCCCCTGACTCCAGGTGGGCCACGATCAATGCGACGCCCGCGTCCTGTCCCAGCAGAATGTCGAGCACGCTTCCGCGCATGTCGTGGGTGAAGGTGCTCCAACGGGTCAAAAGGCTACCCAGGGACTCCGTGCCACCGCACCGTGAAAGCGCCTGAATGGCACCATGTACGACGGCCAGGGCCTCCTGCGGCTGGATAAGCGATTGAAGCAGCGTGACGTCCTTTTCCAGCTCGACCGCATCCCGACCGAGCATATCGAAGGCTGCGAGGCGCAGGGCGTCGGGTTGTTGGTGGTCGGGCGCGATTTTTCGGGCCGCGTTTGTCGCCGGCTCAAGCAAACCGCCGTCGTCCAGCAGGGCCGAGACGGTGGCCTGCTGGCGCGCGGTGGCGAGCAGGGATTGGGCCGCCAGGAAGACCCGCGTGTCGGGCATGTCGTCAAAGGCGAGGATGGTACGGGCGAAATCGGTCAGCAGATCGGGTTGCTTCGAAAGTTCCGCCATACGGGTTACCATGGCGACGAGTTGTTTCGCACGGGTATCGTCGACCCGGTCACTGCGGGTCCAGGTGGCCAGGGTGTCGATGATATGAGGCAGGTCCGATTCATCGAGTCCGCTGAATACCGCAGCCCCCACGATGCGATCTTCCTGATGCTGAAGCAACAGTTCTCCGAGGGCGATCGGTGCGCGTGGGTCATTCAACTCGCCAAGACTGTATGCGGCCTGGAGCCGAAGTTGGTAGTCGCCGCTCTTCATGGCGGCCAGGACCCGTTCAGCGAGCTCCGGCACCTCATTAAGATAGGGGTCAGACAGGCGAATGGCGTGGCGCTGCAGGCCTGGGTCGGTGCCGGGCGTCAGGCAGCTCAAGAGAAGCTCGGGCGTAAGGGCCTTCATGCCGTCCAGGGCGCCGAGGGCATGCACCCGCGCCAGTGGCTGCTGCCCTTCCGTGACGAGCGCCTTCAGTGCAGGAAGGGCGGTTTCATCCTGGCGTTCGAAGAGCAAGCGCTGGGCCGTGTCGCGCACCCAGGGATTGACGTCTTCCAGTGCGGCGACCAGCTCCGTTGCGCTCAGGGTGTCCAGTCGCTTGAAAGGTCGGGGCTGCACGCCGACGGGGTAAACCCGGAAGATGCGGCCCATGTCATTGCCCTTGGTGAAATCGGTACGCGCCTGATCAAGCTCCGAAATATACTCGGGATGCTCAATAGTCTCCCGGTGCATATCGGCGATCCAGAGGGCCCCGTCGGGTCCATTGCGCACCATGACAGGACGGAACCAGTTATCGGTGGAGGCCACGAACTCGGAGGTCTCCTCCCCGGGGGCCCGTTGTCCAGCGAAGGTGTAGCCATTGGTGTTGATTTGTGCCCGGGTGACCAGATTGTGAACGGGTTCACAGGCGAAGGTGTTGTGCATGAATGGCGCGCCGAGGAGCGTGTCCCGATACACTTCGATGCCACAGATCGAGGTGAATTTGTTGGCCTGATCATGATCGTTGAACCGTGCCAGTACGCGACTGACAGGGTAGTTGTTGCGGTCGGGCATGAGGGTTACGCGCGCATCGGGAACCGGGATGTGGGGATTACGTTGGGTGTAGTGGTCCGTCAGGGCGAAGTGATACCCCTGGTTCGAGTTGTTGCAACCAAACCAATTGCCCCAATTATCCCGGGAGCGCCCATACTGGGTCTGGCCGGCCAGCGGCTGTATGCGACCTTCGTCGGGCTGGATCCGGAAATCCCGACCGCGCAAGGTCATTTGGTCATCGCTCAAGAGGGAGCGAATGTCGCCGCTGCTGTCACCATTGGCCCCGTGAAGCCAGTTGTCGAGGCCCCAACGGAGGCCGTTGACCCGGTGCTGCTGATTGCCCTCACCGAATCCTTCATAGAGGATTTCCTGGGTGTCGGCCTTGTCGTCCCCATCCGTATCCACGGCAAAAAGGATGTGGGGCGCTGCCGACACCAGGACACCATTGCGCCAGGGATGGAGCCCCGTGGCGAAGCCGAGACCGTCGAGGAAGATGGTCGATTGATCGTAGCGTCCATCGCCGTTGGTATCGCGTAAGAGGCGGACCCGGCTGCCGGGTTTGTTTTCCTCCTCGTCGAGTCCCCGGGGATAGTCCCGCATCTCCATCACCCAAAGGGCACCATCGGCCCCCCACTCCATGGCAACGGGATCCATCACCAGGGGTTCAGAGACGACCAGTTCCGCCTGATAGCCCGGGCGCAGGTGCAGCGTCTCCACGGCATTCTCCGGGGTGCTGGTGGCGGTGACCGTCGTGCCCAGCAGTTCGTTGAAAGACCGTCGGTCCACGAGATCAGGCAACGCCGCCGTGTGCTCATTCATCATCCAGAGGTGGCGGGAGTGAAACCAGACACCATTGTTCTTGCCGTCTACCGTGATGGCGGGAATTGTTTCGCCCGCTGCCAGGGCGCTGGGGCCCCAGCCGGTTTTGAGGTCTTGGAATAGATAGACACCAGACAGGTCTTGGTTGGAGAACACGATATCGTCGTCGCCGTCTTCGTCCAGATCGACAAAGCGGAGTCCCTGGTCCTGGCCCGCCGCGTTAATAAAGCGGACCCCTTCGGGCAAAGTGAAATCCAGCCGTTTCCAGCCTTCCTGCCACTGATACACCCCGTTCTCTGTGGCAGTGCCCACGATGAGTTCCGTAACGCCATCGCCATCGAGGTCCCGGAAGCGTAGTCCAGCATCTTCTCCGTCTTTGGCCAGATTGAGGGCGGCCGTCGCACCGGCCACGTCCGCTAACGGAGCCCATCCCTCCCGGTTATAGGCATAGGCCTCACCGGCGGGCAATACAGCCACAGTGTCGCCCCGTGCATCAAGTCCCGTGGAGAAGCGCACGCCGCTCATGATGCCATTGGCTTTCACGACGGAGAATGGCAGGGGCTGCTCCTGCCAGGTTTTGTCGGCGTTGTTCCACACCCGGGTTTGTTGTACGACGCCATTGCCAATGACGACATCCTGGTAGCCATCCTGGTTCAGGTCAAGGAGGCGTACGCCATTGTCACTTCCCTCGCCGTCACGAAGCCCCTGACCCGCAAGCAGGTTCTTCGTGAGCCGTTCATTGACCTCGGCCATATTGAGGAATTTAACCTTGCTGCCGTGGGTAGCCACGACGTGATCGATGAGCTCCACCACCTGACTGTTTTCGATCCAGCCATGAGGATGATAGACCAACGTGTAAACGCCCTGCTTGATGACCGTGGCGTCAATGGCGGCCTTCATGTCTTCTACCGAGCGGGGGGCATTCACGCCATTCAGATTCTGAGCTTCCCAATCGCTGGGCACCGTCGCTGGTAATTCCCAACAAACCTGATTGATGACGTAGGGATAGGGGTAATCCTCAATGGTACTCACGAAGGAGGAAAAAGGCAGGTACTTTCGGAAACGTTCCTGCCCGTCGGGGTCCAACACCAGTTCCCGCGGCAGCGCGGGGTCATTGGGCGTGGTGATGTTAAAAATAGACGAATCAATGCTAAGGAAGCTGCCGTCTTTCGCGACGCCATCGAAGATGCCCTCGTAGAATCGGGGGCTGGGCGTGTTCTGCGAATCGCAACAAGGCATCCGGTAAGCCACCGGCGTGTTGTTGGGAATCTGGTTCAACAACGCGGTGCAATCGTGCACATCGTCGTGGGCCCAGTCGAAGCCTTTGTCATGCAAGAGCGGACACGGATGAGAGATGGTGTGGACATCGATGCTACAGCCGTCCTTCAACATAGCTTGCATCACCGGATCGG
>JAUIMA010000594.1 GCA_030432675.1 Candidatus Hydrogenedentota bacterium
GCAGCTTTTAGCTCGGCGTCCCGTTGCTCAATCTTGTCAGCGGCAGCTTTTAGCTCATCGGCCCTCTGCCGATTGGCCTCGTCTAATTTGTCGCTGAGTTCGATTCGCTGACGGCTCTGCTCATTGAGGATGGCGGCGGTCAATTCGCGATGCAGGTCGACCCTGCTGAACGAACGGTAGCCGGTGGCTTCACTGATGCGCTGGATCGCCCAGAAGTAGAAGTAGCGATTGATGGCCTCGGATTCGTCGTTGACCTGGAAGTTCTTGTCCAGCCAGTTCACGCCGTAGTCGAGTTGCTTGTACTTTTTCTCCTGCCCGGTTTTGACGAACTTGGGCCCGTGGAGCATGCGGTCGGTGATGGTGAGTACCGCGGTTCCGCCGGCTGTCATGGGGCCTGAAATGCGGCTGTTGACGCTCACGTTGCCCACGTTGGCGCCCTGCCCTTTTGCGGCGGCAGCCAACCGTTGCGGGCTGTAAATGCCCCACCCACCAACTTCGGCTTCGCGGCCTTTGATCTGGGCATTGCGCCAGTAGGTATCAATGCTCTGCCAGACCTTGTCGTAGTTGTCGATGTGATAGCCGGCCCGCTGCGCCGCCCACAGCCCCAACACGCCGTACTGCCCGTGCGCGTTGTCGCCGAAATTGGCGGGATCCTGTCGTTGCCGGGTGACAGGCAACATCGGCGCGGCCATTTGAAAGTTGCCGCTTTCCGTCAGCGCCCGCTGCATCCAGACCGCGTCGCGGTGAATCCACGGACGCCATTTCGTGGCGGGCATTTCGGACAGCATGCCCAGGCGCATCGCGCGGCTGAATACGCTGGGCGAATCGCCCGACAGCACCCAGTTCACCCGTTGATAAAGCGGATGCGGCGGCGTTGTGTACTTGTTCTTCGGGTCACCTGTAAAATAAGTCTGGTGACTGAACATGTATGACCCGTTGGGCCACTTGAGTTCCTCAATGGAGCGCCCCTGAAAATGTATGGTGTCGCGAATATTTGTCACCACACCAAAAAACGAGTCATCCTCCTGATCATATTCCAATCGGGCCTCATATCCCTTATAGCTCAGCTGGTCTTTCATTGTTCTACTCCAACTTCGTTCAAGAACCTTCGCACCGCCACCGCCACACCCCGACGTATGGTGGGTTGTGGATGGGGACGGTGGAACACCGCCACATGCTCACCCATCGTTACCGTAACCCGTGAGCCTGCACCCTCATCGAGCACCGCACCCAACCCCACGAACAGGGACTCCACGTCGGCCCAACGGATATTGTTGCCCGCCTCTCCACGCATTATTCGCTGGAGAGTTTTTCGTTGTTTGTTATTCACCCGCTCATAATACTATCTCTAGTACCATTCGTCAATCGCTGGCGGCTGCTGGCGCGACTTTGTTAAACCCTCGTTCCTACGCCCCCTGCAGGAACGAGGTGGGCTGATTCCAAGAGTCGTCTACAAACCCGGAAGCGACTGAATTGACTCACGGTATGTCTGTAATTAGACTGCTCTGGAAGCCAACTTTCAGGAGGATTCAACCTTGTTATTTTCTGCCCGCCTGCTTGCCCTCGCATTCTCTCTCGTAGCCTTGGCGTGTATCGTCCACGCTGCGCCGCCCAACATCGTCCTCATCGTGTCTGACGACCAGGGCTACAACGACCTGGGCCATGTCAGTGGCGAGATCGTCACGCCCCACCTCGATCGCCTTGCTGCCGAAGGCGTGCGCCTCACCGACTTCTACGTTTCCTGGCCCGCCTGCACCCCCTCGCGGGGGAGTATCCTCACCGGCCGCTATCCCCAGCGCAATGGCCTCTACGACATGATTCGCAATGAGGTGCCAGACTTGGGCGTGAAAATTCCGGCGGAGGAATATCCCTACACCCTGGAGCGTATCCTCGGAATGGACGAACGGGAGGTGACCATCGGCGACGTACTGAGCGACGCCGGATACCGCTGTGGCGTCTTTGGCAAGTGGGACGGCGGTCAGCTCAAGCGCTACCTCCCCCTTCAACGGGGCTTCCACGATTTTTATGGATTCACCAACACGGGCATTGACTACTACACCCACGAGCGTTACGGCACGCCCTCTATGTATCGCAACAACACGCCCACCACGGAAGACAAGGGCAACTATGCCACCGACCTCTTCGAACGGGAGGCCCTCCGCTTCATCGAAGCAAACAAAGCCCGTCCCTTTTTCCTCTACGTGCCCTTCAACGCACCCCACGGCTCTTCCAACTTAGACCCGGCCATTCGGAACACCGTGCAGGCCCCCGATGAATACCGGGCGATGTACCCCGACCTCCTGGCAAAGGCAGGCCTGGAGCCGGGCAAGCGTTACGGCAAAGAGGCCATGGTGCCCAACAAGGCCGAGCGCGTGCTGGGTTACAAGGCGGCCACCACCTGTATGGATGATTCCATTGGCACCATCCTCGATGCACTCGACAAAAACAACCTGGCCAAAAACACCATCGTAATCTTCTTCTCCGACAACGGCGGCAGTGGCAGTGCGGACAACCGCCCCTTGAATGGACGAAAGGGTCAGGTCCTGGAAGGGGGCATTCGCGTGCCCTGTATCATCCGCTGGCCCGGCATTACCCAACCCGGCACGGTCTCCGACGCCTTCCTCACCTCCCTCGAACTCTTCCCCACGCTGTGTGCCGCCACCGGTACCCCGACTCCCGAGGGGGTAGTCCTCGATGGCTACGACATGACCCCCGTGCTGGCCGGTGCCCCCTCGCCCCGCACGGAAATGTTCTGGCAGCGTCGCGCCGAAAAAGCGGCCCGTGTCGGACGATGGAAATGGGTGAAGGCCCGACGGGGCTCCGGGCTCTACAATCTCACCGACGACATCGGCGAGCGCCATGACCTCTCCAAAGAAAAACCCGAGGTCCTCGAAATGGTCAAAGAGAAATTCGCCACCTGGCGGGCCACCATGGACGCCACCGAGCCCCGGGGACCCTTCCGGGATTATTGAGGAGTGCCAGAAAGGTGGGATAGGCGTCCCGCCTGTCATGGCACTACGACGTGTTTACCTATTTATTACTCGTTACCACGGTCCTCCGTGGTAATGCCTATGGTTCCGCTCCTGCGGGACGGGGGGGACATCGTGGGTGTAGGTCCGATAGGGTGGTCGGCATACCCCTTCGCCTACGGCGTTGCCGCAGTAGCGGCAAGGTAGGTATTCCTACGGTGGACCGTAGGAACAAGCCCTCTGTTGTTATGTCTATTGCCATGGTTTCTTGTCACCCGCGAATCGTCGACCAGGGAGCAAGAGAAAGAGCCACCGGCTATCCGGTGGCTCTGTAATTTTTTTTGCCGTGTTGGGTCGATTACTTCGCGTCGACCGTCACACCCGGCCAGTCATCCGTGCGGAAGGGACTCGCTGGCAAGCCAGCTTCGTTGTACAACGTAGACACCGGGTTTGCAGCCCATCCATAGCGAACAGCCTTGGGCGCGGACACGGCGTCCGAGGAAACGATGACCTTCTTACCCTTGACCTCAGCATCGGCCCAGAAAAATTGCTGGTCTTCACCGGCAATCATAAAGCCCTTCAGTTCACCCGCCTTGGGGTGGAGGCCCTTGGCATAGTCGAAGGAAATGACGACCTTGTCACCGTCGATGCGGTGGGACTTATACAGGGGCCCCGACGGCACGACGTCACGCATGCCATAGTCAAAGCGCAATGCCCAGCGGGCGAGCCGCTTGCCAACGTCTTGCTTATTCCGGGGGTGGATGTCATCGGCCTCACCGATGTCG
>JAUIMA010000595.1 GCA_030432675.1 Candidatus Hydrogenedentota bacterium
TACTGCTTTTTGAGGTGCCTTCCTTGAATGACCTGGACCATGGGCGCTTGCTGCCGGGCGACATTGCCGTCACGATGAACGGGGTGCACACCTTGGTCTATGTGGGGGACAAGACGTGGATGCAGGCCGATCCCGGACGGGGTCATGTGCAATATGAACCCATCCCGGTGCACGATTCAGGTTGGTTCACCATGCCGATGAAGCTATTGCGGTGGCGCAGTCTCTACGACGCCACCTGAGGGAGGAATAAGGGGGCGCGGGAATCCCTGCTAAGCGGGGGACGGCCCCGACTATCACGGTTTCGACCCGGGGGAAAGTGTGCCCGTTGGCCACGCGGTGCATTGGGGTGGAGTGAGTTCATGACGTCGGTGCAGTCCCCGGGGACTGCACCGACGTCATGATTTGGTGAACGGACAGGGGAAGTCTTGGCGGAATAGAGAGCCTTGAAAAGGGAGCGTGCCCCGGACGTCGGGGCTGTCCCCCTCTTTACTCCCCGCGTGCCTTCACCCGCAGCGGTGATCCATAATAGGGGCCGCCGCAGTAGAAGGAAAGACCCCCGTGACGGACGCTACTACCCCTGAATCCACTCCCCATCGATTTCGTATTACCGGCATGACCTGTGCCGGATGTGTGCGCCGCGTGGAAACCGCCCTGCAGGACCTGGAAGGCATCGAAGAGGCCACGGTAAATCTCATGACCGAAGAGGCCGTCGTGCAGGTGCTGCCCGACACCATTGGCCCGGAAGAAATTATCGCCACCGTCGAGGAGCTGGGCTTTGGAGCGGTCGAGAAAGACGCTTCGCGCTCGGAATATGACATTGATGTTTCCCTGGAAAACCTGGCCGTCGCCCGTCAGCGTTGTGTCCTCGCCTGGGCCTTGACCGGGCCCATCGCCCTTTTGATGTTGCTACATATGACCGGACTCTGGATGGTCCCTTTCTGGGGATGGCTGGAAGTCCTGTTGGCCCTGCCGGTACTGGTGGTGTCCGGTGCGGAGACCTACAAGAAAGGGTGGGCGACCCTTCGCGCCAAGGCGCCCTCCATGGATGCCCTGATTGCCATCGGCACCCTGGCGGCCTGGAGCACGGGGCCCATGCACCTTTTCGGCATGGATGTGGCCAGCTTCGCTGCGGTCTCGGCCATGATTATGGCCTTTCACCTCACGGGGCGTTTCCTCGAGGCCCAGGCACGAGGCCGGGCTTCCCAGGCCATTCGCCGTCTTATGGAACTGGGAGCCAAGACGGCCCGGGTGCGGCGGCGGGGTGCCGTCGAGGAGATTCCCATCGACGAGTTGCGGGTGGGGGATGTCATGCTCATTCAACCCGGTGAAAAAATCCCTACGGACGGGCGGGTCATTAAGGGACACAGCGCCATTGACGAGTCCATGGCAACCGGGGAATCGATTCCCGTGGATAAGGAGGTGGGGGACCTGGTCATTGGGGCCACCATAAATACCACAGGCGCACTGGAAGTGCGTGCCATGAAAGTGGGCGAAGAGACCTTCCTGGCCCAGGTGGCCCAGATGGTGCAAGAAGCCCAGGCCTCCAAGCCCGCCATCCAGGGCTTCGCCGATCAGATAACGGCCCTCTTCGTACCCTTGGTCCTGGGTGTTGCCGTGCTCACGGCGGTTTTCTGGCTGACGGTGCCGGAAATGATGGAGGCGCTGAGCGCGTGGGCCGTTCCCTATTTGCCCTGGGTGCCTGCCGGGGAGACCTCCCGATTGAGTATGGCCATCTTCTCCGCCGTCGCCGTGCTCGTCATTTCCTGTCCCTGCGCCATGGGCCTCGCCACCCCCACGGCGGTCATGGTAGGCACGGGACAGGCCGCCGAGCGGGGCCTCCTCATTCGCGAAGGGGCAGCCGTCCAGTGGCTCAAGGAACTGACCCTCCTTTGTTTTGACAAGACGGGCACGCTCACCCACGGTCGACCGAAGGTTACGGCGGTGGAGACGGTGGCCGGGGTGACCCGCCAGGACTTGCTGGCCTGGGCCGCAGCCGTTTCGGTGTCCTCAGAACATCCCCTCGCAAAAGCGATCGTGGACGAAGCGGGCCGTTCGCGGTGTGAACTGCTGGAGGCCAGCGAATTTGAAGCCATTCCCGGAAAGGGTACGCGGGCGCGGGTCGGGGAGGATTGGGTCCTGGTGGGCAAGCCCGGTCTGCTCCGCGACGGGGGAGTGGACACCACCCCTGTTGAGCATGCCCTCTATCAGATGCAGAAGGAAGCCAAGACCGTGGCGCTCGTGGCCCGCGGTGGCAAGGCGGTGGGGGTCATTGGCCTGGCCGACACGCTGAAGCCCGAATCGGTGCGGGCCATCAAGATTCTCAAGCAGATGCAGATTAAGTGCATTATGATCACGGGTGATAACCGCGCTACGGCCGAGGTGGTGGCGGACCAGGTAGGCATCGAGCGGGTGATCGCCGACGTCCTTCCTCAAGACAAGGCCCGGGAGATCGCCAGGCTGAAGAAAGAGACCATCGGCACGGTGGGTATGGTGGGAGATGGCATCAACGATGCCGGTGCCCTGGCCACGGCAGATATTGGCATCGCCCTGGGCACGGGGACGGATATCGCCATGGAATCAGCGGATATCACGCTGGTGAAGGGTGACCTCATGGCGCTGGTGGCGGTGATACAACTCGGAAAAGCCACCTACTACAAGATCGTGCAGAATTTGTTCTGGGCCTTTGGCTACAACCTGCTCATGGTGCCCTTGGCCATGGTGGGCCTCCTTCATCCCGTGGTGGCGGAAGTGTGCATGGCCCTGAGTTCCTTAAACGTAATCGCCAATTCGTTGCGCCTGAAATACTTTGACCCCGAGAAGGTGACGGCGGAAATTATGCGGAAGTGATGACATGATGAAATTGGTTTGAACCACGAATAAACACGAATTTACACGAATGAAAGACGGCGATGGTCGCTCAAAAGGTACGATACACTATTTTGTGCTCATTGCGTTCTCTGTGGCTAATCACTCTTCTGTTTTTCGGACGCGTCGCGCGCGCGGTCCTGTAGACAACGCAGGTAAGAATTCGTGTAAATTCGTGTTTATTCGTGGTTAAGACCTTTGATACTTTCGGAGAATCCCTTGGAAAACGAAACCAAGACCCTCAACATTACCATCAGCGGCACCGGATTTGCCGGTGACTTTGTGGCCCGCAGCTTCGGCATGTTGCCCCACCGCAATGGGGTCAATCTCCATCTGGCGGGCGTCAACTCCGGCAACCTGGGCAACGCCAAGCTCTTCGCCAAACGCCACGGCGTGGATCACGCCTTCGACTCCCACCAGGAGATGCTGGAGAAGGTCCAGCCCGACATCGATTGCATCGCCTGTGCCAACTACGTGCATGGACAGTTCGTCAAAGAAGCCGCCGAGGCGGGCGTGAAGGTCATCGTGCTGGAGAAGCCGCCCCTTATCTGGCCCGGCTATCCGGAAGGAAGACAGGCGGATGCGGAAACCCGCAAGCGGGAATCGATGGATGCCTTACAGGAAGTCTTGGAAGCGGTGGCGAAACATGGCGCCAAGCTGCTCTATGCCGAGAACTTTGTCTATGTGGATGGTATGAAAGCCCTCGTGGAACTCATGCGGGAAGCCCAGGGTAGCGGCAAAGGGAAGGTCATCCTCCAGCAGGGCGTCTGTGCCCACCAAGGTTCCCACGCCATCGACTACGACACGCCCGCCAAATCGGGGGGTGGCTCCCTGTTCAATAAGGCCTGCCATCCTTTGGGTTCGGCTCTCTATCTCAAACAGGTG
>JAUIMA010000596.1 GCA_030432675.1 Candidatus Hydrogenedentota bacterium
TTCAAACTGGGGGGATCGACCCAGCTCTATGTGAGCCACCCCACCCTGGGGCTGGACAACTGGCTTTATTTTACCAATGGGCTGAGCGGTGGCGAAGTGACGGACCCGAGACGGCCCGAGCTTCCACCGGTGAAAATGGGTACCAGCGACCTGCGCTTTAACCCTGTGACGCTCGCCATGGAAGCCACCTCGGGTCGGGCTCAATTTGGACAGGCTTTCGACAACTATGGCCATCGTTTTGTCTGCAGCAATCGGAAGCATATCTCCCAGGTGTTGCTGCAGCAGAGTGACTTAGCCCGAAATCCCTACGCCGGACTCCACCAGGTGGAAGATGAGATTGCGGGGCTCGGGAGTGAAACCAGGCTCTTTGCGCTCTCGGAGGCCACAACGACGGCTTACTCCCACGCGGGTACTTTTTCTGCGGCCTGTGGACTGGTCATCTATCGGGGTACGGCCCTTCCCGAGGCCTACCACGAGAACGGCTTCACCTGCGATCCCACGAGTAACATTGTGCACCGAACCGTACTCTCTGGAGATGGCCCTGCCTACACGGGACGTCGCGGGAGAGAAGGGGTAGAATTCCTGGCGAGCACGGACAACTGGAGTCGACCCGTCTTTCTCGCCAATGGCCCCGATGGCGCCCTCTACCTGTGCGACATGTACCGAAAATCCATTGAACACCCCCAATACCTCCCAGACGATGTTATTGCCGTAACCGATTTCGACAAGGGGAAGGGCATGGGGCGTATCTATCGGATGGTGCGTAAGGGAGACGTGGCGAAGGAACGGCGATTCGCTGCCCCCGCCGATTCGGTCGAGGCCCTGGTCACGCAACTGGGCGCAGAAGACAATTGGCAACGGGAGACCGCGCAGCGACTGCTATTGAATGAGACCGAGCGGACGCCGGCGCTGATCGCGTTGTTGCGGCAGACGCTTCGGGAAGGAGAGAATCCACACGCGCGCCTCTATAGTCTCTATCTGCTTGATGGATTTGAGAGCCTGGAGACTGCGGATCTGATTGTGGCCATGGAAGACGTGCACCCGGCCGTGCGAGAGCACGCCATCCGACTGGCCCGTCCGGAAATTGGGACGTCGGATCTCCTTCGGAGTCACATAGTCGCCGCGTCAAACGACGAGAGCAGCCGGGTGCGCTACTACGCGGCCCTGGCATTGGGAGATCTGACGGGTAGCGAGATCGTGGTGCCCATGCTGAGTATTGCTCGGGCCCTTCCCGACGATGACTGGACGCAAGCGGCGGTCTTTTCCGGTATTCGGGAGCAGCTGGCTCCCTTTACCTCCGGACTGCTCGATGTGGCCCCCAGTGCGGAGGCAGATCTGAGTACGTGGATAGGGCCCCTTGCGCGGATGGTGGCCCAGAGTCAATCTTCGGAAACGGCCGGGGCTATTTTGTCCGACTTGCTCCGTGGGCCCTACGGCTCCGGGGAGGTGGTCCTGATTGCGCTCGAAGGAATGGCGGAAGGGATTCGACGCAATCGTGCCTATGAGAGTGCAATTCCAGCCCTGACCCATTTGTCGTCTCTTCTTTCGGAGAATTCTGAGGCATCCAGTACGTTGGCCGCGGTATTGTCGGATAGTCGTGCGTGGGCAGGGGACAATGCCGTAGCAATGACCCAGCGACTTCATGCGGTCCGCCTGTTGGGCTACGGTAGCTTCGCGGAGGGCGGGGAGTTGCTCTCCGGCTTACTCCAGCCCCGGGAGACCCAGGAAATTCGCCACGCGGCAGTCCAGGCGCTGGGCATGATGTCTGACCCGGAAGTCGCCGAGGTGCTGGCAGCTGAAGAAGCGTGGCGTCTCTACACGACCCCCGTGCGGAAAGCGGCCCTCGCGACCTTGCTTTCGCGTCCGGAACGTACCGCCGTTTTGCTCGACGCCATGGAGAAAGGGGGGATACAGCCGTGGTCCATCGACCCGGTGAGTCGTCGGCGTCTCATGACCCATAAAGATGAGGCGCTCAAGGCGCAGGCGGTGGAGATATTCAGCAAGGTCGAAACGTCAGACCGAAACGCGGTCTATGAGGACTATAAGACGATTTTCGACCTGAATGCGGACCCGGTATCGGGCCGTGAAGTGTTCAAGAATAACTGCGCCCGTTGCCATAAGTTTGCCGAAGAAGGCTTTGAAGTGGGGCCGGACCTTACGGGCATTCGCAGCCAGCCCCGCGAGTCAATCTTACTCCATATTATCAAGCCTAACAGCCAGGTGCTGGAAGGCTATGAAAACTTTGTCGTGGAAACCAGAGACTTTGAGTCCTTTTCCGGTATTATTGTCGCGGAGAATGAGAGTACGGTGACCATTCGGGGTGCTATGGGGGTCGAGAACACGGTCAACCGTGAAGACATCGACACCATGTCGTCGGCGAGTCTCTCGCTGATGCCCGAAGAGCTCGAGAAAGTGATGACCAAGCAGCAGATGCGTGATCTGATCGGGTTTCTGAAAGGGGAGTCCTAAGCACTATCGCCCGTTTCGAGCGGCTGGAGAATGAAAACAGGAACGCCCCCCGACAACGTACGTGTCGGGGGGCGTTCTTCGTAAGACCTGGGTGATAATTAAAGATTCATCGCTGTGTCTACTTCACAATCAGGGTTTTGATTCTTGAAACTGCGGGCCGCATCCACGGAGATGTTTTTACACCCCCGGATTCCAACTTTGGTCAGGGTGCGGATGCCGTTTAGTTGCATGAAGCCTTCGGAGCTGACCTCCGTATAGGCGAGTCCAACTTCGCCGATATTGGGCATGGTGCGGAAGCCGGCCATACTCGCGTTGGTGACTTTCGTGCCTTCAAACCAGAAGCGTTTCAAATGCTGCAGGGACTGGAGCTCTTTCATGCCCTCGTCCGTAAGCTGGGTATAACTCAGGAATAGGCTCCGGATATTGCGGTGTTTGGCGATGTGGCGAATGCCTGCGTCGGTGATATGCTCGCTCTCATCCAGGCTCAGGAAGATGAGGTTTTCCATAGGCGGGAGCCCCGCCAGCCAATCGTCTCCGAGGTCGGCACGGTCCGCATCAATTTCCTCGATGTAGCGTTGGTTCGCCATGAAGGCCCTGCCAGCTTCGCCCAACGTCGTACCAATCATCGATATGGCCCGCAGCGAAGTCAGACGGTAGAGATTCTCGTAGCCCACGGGACCAACCTGCGTGTTGTCCAGACTGAGCTCGAACAGTCCAGTCAGGTGTCCAATGTAGCCCATTTCCACGTCGCCAACCGCGCAATCATTAAAACTTAATACCTGGAGTGCATTCGCGCCGAGGCGACGGAGTTTGGAGGCGTTTTGAACCTGTCCCGGGCTGAATGCGAGGCGCACTTCCTTACCTGCCGGGATTTCAACTTTTCCCTTGGCCTCGCCGAGGGTCTTCCAGCCTTCGGTGTGTTTCCCCTGGGTCTCTGTGGCGTAGCCCCATTCGCGAATCTGCAGCAGTCCAAGGCTCGCATCCGCAGGAAACGACAACGTGCGCCCTGCAGGAGCCGGTGCGGTCGCGATGGGCGGAGCCGGAGGGGCCTTGTAATTGCTAAGGAAGGAGTAGGCCGCGAAACCGAGACAAGCAAGAAACAGAACGACGATCGCCCGCTTGACTAAGACCGACGAGAAGGGGGACTGGCGAACTTTCTTTTCAGCGGGCTTGCCCTTGCCATCGCGCTTGGCCTGTGGGATTTGAGCCTTGAGCTGCGCAGCGCGTACGTCCTGATGAACGACGGTAAGGTGGTCGCAGAGTAATTCGGC
>JAUIMA010000597.1 GCA_030432675.1 Candidatus Hydrogenedentota bacterium
CCAGGGGCTTATTGCGGAATCGGGGCAAGGCACCGTCGCAGGTCGCACAGGCTGACACACCGCGGTTTTCAAAGGCCTCTTCGGAAGGTAGCCCAAGATATTTCGCCGTGGCACCCGTGGCGATAATCACCGCCTTCGTTTCCCACACCGTGTCGCCCGAGTACACCTTGAGGGGCTGACTCGTGAAATCGACCTTGGTGACCGTCTTATATTCGAAGCGCGTACCGAAACGCTCGGCCTGCTTTTTAAAATCGACCATCATCTGGGGGCCATCAATGCCGTCGGGATAACCCGGGTAGTTTTCGACTTCCGTCGTGGTCATCAGCTGGCCACCGGGAAGGATGTCTTTACTCAATTCCCCCTCCAGGCAGAGAGGATTCAAATCGGCACGGGCCGTATAAAGGGCCGCCGTATAGCCGGCTGGACCGGATCCGATGATAATCACGTTTTCCATGTCTTCATAACTCCATTAAGCTCAAAAAGGAAAGGCCAAGCGCCCTATCATATCAAATTGCCCCGTGCGGGACGTAGCCATCGACCACGACGGCACGTCCACCCCAATTCAAACAATCTTATTATTTATACCATATCTAAACAACAGCCTTCCACGTCCTCCGTGTGCCGACGGAATTTGGAAGAAAACTTGCACCCCGTCCCCGCCAAATACTATACTTCTTTCTCTATTCAGCACGTTGTCCATTTCATGTGCGCAACGAGCGGAATAGACCCATTATGCCTGGGTAGCTCAGTTGGTTAGAGCGCTGGAATGTGGATCCAGAGGTCAACAGTTCGATCCTGTTCCCGGGTACCATTAAAAATTAAGCGGAAACATCGTCACTTGCGATGTTTCCGCTTTTTTTGTGGCGATCGACTTCGCGGCATGCCCTCTTCCAGGCATTGTGGGCGCGCTGGATTCCTGACGTGGCCCGACGGCATACTGATTACACCCGTTGAATCCCCGATACAACCCCGGGGTCACCTGATGCCCCTCGATCCGTTCGACGGTCTGGACGCGCTGTTGTCCCATCCCCATCACATCCTCTTTGAAATAATCGCTGGCAGCCGCGCCTACGGAACCGCCCATGCCGACTTCATCAGCAAGGAGGCTTTCGGCTCCCATCTCGGATATGCTCAGGCGCAGATTAAAAAAGCGCGAGGCCGAAACAAGATTGTCCGGCGAACTCACCCCAATGGCTCACGTTAGAAATGGAAAAGAATCGAAGGATTTGCCGCAACGTCCCCAGCAGGCATCCCGGTCGATTGGCAGCCTCTGAACACCCTCTTTCGTGCGACGGCGATCGGAGTCGGAATCCTACCTCCACCCCATCGTAATGGAGCAAATTCACCTGCGATTCGTGCCACCCCGTGAAAGACGTGTATGATAGGGGGACCTTTGGAGGATGTCAGCGGCCTCATGTTGGCATCGCGCGAACGTCACCCAGGAAAGGATTTCATGCACCAAGGCAACACACGACGGACAGCCGTCCGACACGATGTGTCGCGGTTAAGCGAGGACGATATTCACTGGCTGAACGAAGGCAGCCACTTCCGCTTATACGAAAAACTGGGGGCCCACCCCATGCAGGCGCCCGATGGAACGAGTGGCGTTTATTTCGGCGTTTTCGCGCCCCACGCCCACGCCGTATCGGTCTTTGGCAGCTTCAACGATTGGGACAAAGACGTCTCCATGCTGCGGCGCCGGGATAATTCGGGCGTATGGGAGGGCTTTGTCCCTGAGGTGGCGCACGGGGCGACCTATAAGTTCCATATCTGGGGCCAACACGACGGCTACGAAGCCGACAAGGCCGACCCCTATGGCTTCCGACACGACGGAGCGCCTTCGAATGCTTCCATTGTTTGGGCCTTGGATCACACGTGGGATGATGGGGACTGGATGGCCACTCGCCAGGCCCAGGCCACCCAACCGACGCCCGTGTCCATTTATGAGGTCCATCTGGGCTCGTGGATGCGCGGAGAGGACAACGTATTTCTTAACTACCGCGAGATAGCCGAACGCCTCGCAGAATACACCGTCGAAATGGGCTTCACCCATGTCGAAATCATGCCAGTCACCGAGCATCCCTTTTATGCGTCGTGGGGCTATCAATCAACGGGCTACTTCGCGCCCACCAGCCGGTATGGAACGCCCCAGGATTTCATGTACTTCGTCGATTGTATGCACCAGCATGACATTGGCGTAATCCTCGATTGGGTCCCCGGTCATTTTCCGACGGACGCCCATGGACTTGGCTATTTCGACGGCACGCACCTCTATGAACATCCCGACCCGCGCCGGGGCATCCACCCCGAATGGCAGAGCTTTGTCTTTGACTACGAGCGGCCGGAGGTGCAGAGCCTCCTCTTCAGCAACGCTTTTTTTTGGGCCGATAAATACCACGTAGACGGTTTCCGAGTGGATGCCGTGTCTTCCATGCTCTATTTAAACTACAGCCGGGAAGACGGCGATTGGATCCCCAATCAATATGGTGGACAGGAAAACCTGGAGGCCGTCGCCTTCTTCCGACGCTTCCACGCCGAACTGGCCACACGCTACCCCGACGTCCGCTCTTTCGCGGAAGAATCCACCGCGTGGCCCATGGTCTCTCGGCCGGGTTATCTGGGTGGGCTGGGATTTGACTACAAATGGGACATGGGCTGGATGAATGACACCCTCGCCTATTTTCAGCAAGACCCCATTTACCGAAAATTCTACCAGCAGAAACTGACCTTTCGCCTGATGTATGCCTTCAGCGAAAACTACGTGCTTCCCTTGTCCCATGATGAGGTCGTTCACGGCAAGGGCTCCCTGCTTGATCGCATGCCCGGCGACTACGGACAAAAGTTCGCAAATTTGAAAGTGCTTTTGGGCAACCAATATATGCAACCGGGCAAGAAGATGTTGTTTATGGGCAGCGAATTGGCCCAGTGGCGCGAGTGGAATCACGACACTTCGCTGGACTGGAACCTGCTGGAATACCCGGCCCACGCAGGGGTACAACAATGGGTGAAGGACTTGAACCGACTCTATCGGAGTGAAACGGCGTTGCACGAGCAGGACAGTTCGCCTGACGGCTTTGAATGGATCGACTGCCTGGACAACGACAACAGCGTTATCAGTTTCCTTCGTAAAGGGCGGGACGGGCACACCCTGTTCCTGGCGATTTTCAATCATACGCCCTTACCGCGACACGACTATCGCGTGGGCGTTCCCCGGGGTGGACACTGGCAGGAGGTGCTCAACAGTGACGCCACATGTTACGGTGGTGCCGGTGCGGGCAACCTGGGCGGCGTGCATGCCGACTCGGAGCCCAATCACCATCATCCGTGCTCCCTGGCGCTCACCTTGCCTCCATTGAGTTGCCTGGTGTTCCGGTCGGCACTGTAGCGCGCCACAGCCCAAAGTTTTAAGCCATATCCCTACCGTTTTAAACAAAATGCGATGCCCCCTGCGGGTGTCCAGATGACATACCGAGGAGTCCGAAGAATGGTACACGGCAAACTCACCGAGCGCCTGTCCATGGAAAAGAAGGTAGCGGCAACCTTACGCCGCCTGCTCCCCCGATTGGAGGAGCGCTTCAAGCCACACGTGGAGCCCGACGAATGGCAGGGCTTTGAGGAGCGACTGCGGAGAAACTTCCCGCAGCTCTTCGAAGGCCTCCATTTTCTCTATGGCGACGCCTATGATTTCTTTTTTCACGTGGAAAGCATCCTCGCCTCCGCGACCCATAT
>JAUIMA010000598.1 GCA_030432675.1 Candidatus Hydrogenedentota bacterium
GTTACAAAGCCCTCCATCACACCGGAACGTACTGAGGAATCTTCAACGTCTCGCCGTCTTTCAACGCCGACTCATGGGCCACAATGCCCGCCACGGTCATATTCAATCCCCAGGAAATGTCCACCAGAGGCTGACGCTCTTCCAGCAGAGCGCGAATAAACTCTTCCGTCAGATAGCCATGGCTGCCACCGTGGCCACCCGCACCCATGCCGGGAGGCAGCGGCGCTTTCTTCAGGGTGCTACCGTCCAGCTCAGTGAGCCCCTGGAACGTCGTACCCGTCATGGAACCCTTGTCGCCCCGAACCCGGCCCATCTCACCGCCGAATCCGGGCGTATCCCAACTCACGGTCATGCGCGACATGCCGCCACCACTCGTGCGGAACAGGGCCACTTCCGTACCAAAGGGATTCTTAAAGACGTTGTTCTCCGGCTTGAGGTGGTCCACCACACTCGGAAGTCCCATACAGGAAACTTCCGTAAAACTCTCGCCCGTCACGCAGGTGTGGTAGGCGTTGGAGTGGGTCGGGTACCACTGGGGCGGCAGGCCCGTGCGCCATTCTTTATACGCGTCCAACGGCGTGCCGAAGTAGTGATAGTACTCCCCTTCCGAATACACCAAACGGCCCAGATGCCCGCCTTCGAAGGCTTTCCGCATGGCGAAACAATCGTCCTTGAAGGCCGACGTCTCGTTCAGCTGGTAAGTCAGCCCCGAACTCTTCACCATTTCATAGAGGGCATCCGCATCCTCCACGGAGCCAAAGACGGACGGCACGGCGCACACCACATGCTTGCCATGCTTCAGGACTTCCATGCAGTGCTTGAAGTGGCTCGGCGCATCGGTGGCCACATAGACCGCTTCGATGTTATCGTCTTTGACCAATTCTTCCAGCGAAGGATAGGTCTTCTCACACCGGCACGCCTTCGCCAGTGCGGCGCACCGATCGGGGAAGAGATCGCTCACCGCCACCACTTCCACGTTGGGGTGATCCTGGTAGCCAAAGGCCGCACCGAAACGGCACACCCCATAGCCCACGATCCCCACCCGGATTTTCCGGTCCGACACGGGTTGCCACACGGCATTTTCCTGCACCGCCGTCTCGGTCTCATCAAAGCCTTGAATCGGTTTCTCGGCGGCCAACACACTGCTGGCGCCCAGAATACCCGCACCCATGGAAACGTGACGCAGAAAACCGCGTCGGGAATTGGAATGCATGATGGGGATGCTCCTTTGTTAAATCGTGTAGTGTGGGATTTTCAACAACTCGCCATCCCGTTTAGCCGATTCGTGGGCCACAATGCCGCAAACGGTCATGTTGAGACTCGCGCAGATATCGACCAGCGGCTGACGCCCTTCAATGATACTGTGGACGAATTCATGACTGAGATAGCCGTGAGAGCCACCATGGCCGCCCGCTGGCACACCCGGGGGCAGCGGCGACTTGGCCAGCTCGATGCCCGTAATGTCTTCCAGTCCCTCGTATTTCGTTCCGGTCATGGAGCCCTTGTCTCCCCGCACACGGCCCACTTCGCCGTGGAAGCCCGGGGTATCTTTGCTCATCAACATGCGGGACATGCCCCCGCCACTCGTGCGAAAAAGGGCGATCTCGGTCGCAAAGGGATTGTCGTAGGCGTTATTACCCGGCTGAAAGACGTCCTGCTTGCAGGGAATTCCCATGCAGGAGACCTCGGTGTAATGTTCGCCCGTGACGCCGACATGGTAGGCCGTCGAGTGGGTGGGGTACCACAGGGGCGGGCAGCCAATGCGCCATCCTTTGTAGGAGTCGATAGGCTTGTCAATGTAGTGGTAGTATTCGCCCTCGGTGTAGACCATCCGGCCAAATTTCCCCGCCTCATAGAGTACCCGCATGGCGTAGCAATCCGGACGATAGACCGACGTCTCAAACATCATGTAATTGAGGCCTGTCTTCTTCACCGTCTCAAAAAGCTGATCGCCTTCTTCGATAGAACCCCAGGTCGCGGGGACTGCGGTGGCCACGTGCTTGCCATGCTCCATACAGAGGATGGCATGCTGCGCATGACTCGGCGCATCCGTCGCACAGAAGATGGCCTCGATGGTGTCGTCTTTGACCATTTCCTCCAGCGACGGATAGGTCTTTTCACACCGGCAGGCCTTGGCCAATGCCGCACAGCGATCAGGAAACAGATCACTGACCGCCACGATTTCCACATTGGGATGGTTCTGAAAGCCGAAGGCGGCACCAAAGCGGCACACGCCATACCCCACAATTCCCACACGCACCTTGCGATCAGAAACGGGTTTCCAGACCGCATCTTCCTTCGCCCCACTGTCGGTCTCGTCAAAACCCTGGATGGGCTTGTCGGCAGCGAGCGCCATCTGGCTCACCCCGGCCAGCCCCGCACCCATCGAAAGTTGCTGCAAAAAACTACGTCGTGAATTGTCCGCCATCTTATTCGTGCTCCTGTAAGGTTCAAACTCGTTCGCCAGCACCTACGCGCCGTTCGCTTCAATCCCGCCAATCAGACGTGCCGAATTTCCGTAAAACATCTTTTCCACGCCATCGGCGCCCACGCCCACTTCCGCGCAGGCATCTTTCAACGCACGTAACGCTTCATACATATACAGTGTATACCCTGATTCAATCTCAGGCGACTCCCGTTCCTTATTGAAATAAAAATCGTGACTCGTCCGGTTCTTATAGGTCCGCCCTTCCCATTGGCGACGTCCCCGCATATAAAATATCGGGTTGTCCGTGCCATACAGGATCCGATCCGGCCCGATGTGTTCCAGGGCGTACTTGTGTACCGCAGGATTGAGCACCGCCGAGTTGTCGAAGTACAGACCCGGGTCCTCCGCCAGGGGCAACAGGCCCTCTTCCGCGTGGGGCAGCGTGTAGCTCCGACCAAAGTGGGCAATCACCAGCTTAATATTGGGATAGCGCTTCCTGATTTCCTGCACCTCCCGAATGTTATCGGGATGGCCCAAACGACCCGCCTTGGGTACGTGCATCGTAATCCACGCCCCCCGGTCATTCAGCACTTCCAACTGGTGGTGTGGCATGAAATCAAAGATGCTGGCCTCGATATAGCGGTCCCGCGAAAGGGCATCGTAACCAATAAGGGAGTAGTAGGGCTTCACACCGATGCAGCCGGGATGGTCCAGCCACCAGGCAATCTGCTCCGCCCGCCACGTGGGACGGACCACCGCCAGGGTGTGCCAGCCTCGTTCGACCGCCTTCCCCATGAGGTCTTCATTGGACCCCTCAATCTCCCAACTGAGATTGGGCACCGCAAAGGCCACGCAACTCACTTCCCGACCGGGATACACGGTTGCATAGCTCTCCTGCAGCGATTGGGCCTCTTCCCCGTGGGAAAGTTCGTTCACCCAATAGTCACGGCGCATTTCTTCCGTGATGGTTTCAATTTTGAAACGGGGATCCGCGCTGTGCACGTGGCTGTCAATAAGCCGCTTAGGCACCCAGTCTTCCAGATGCTCCGCCCAGAAGGCACGATCCACGTCGTTATACGTATATACGTGGTGAATAGGAATCTCAGTCATTTTTGCTCCTGGTTTAAGAGTTGTGTCGCGTCTTGGCGAAGAAAGGACATAAAGGACGTAAACGACCTAAAGGACACAAGGGATAGAACAATGCCTACTCGTATTGCGGATTCCAAGCGGCTCCACGCCAGCCACAGCCTGCATGTCCTTGGTGTCGTCTAAGTCCTCTTGGTCCTTTGCCCGGCGAG
>JAUIMA010000599.1 GCA_030432675.1 Candidatus Hydrogenedentota bacterium
AGAAGATTGCGTCACCGGTGTACTGACGACCATGGAGGCCATCGACAATGGAGACGCCATCAATCTCTCCACCGGCATTCTGACGAACTTCAAGGACATGGTGCGCATGGCGGCGAAGGAACTCGGTTACGCGCCGGAAGTGACCGGTACCTCAACCCGGCCTGAGGGGGTCTTCGCCCGGGGAGGCGATACGGCCAAACAGCAAGCACTCGGCTTTGAAGCGGCTACGGATTTTCAGACCGGGATTCGTAATGCCCTGGCCTATTTTCAGGCCCAGGACGCCTGACCCCAACGCTCCGAGATCAGGCCTGATACCAGACCCGGACGAATTGATTCCAGGTGGTCGAACGTTCGTCGCTCTGGCGTAACGAAGTGTCGGTGGAACCCTCTTCGCGACGGGAGCGCATGTTGGGTAGTACGACGGTTTCGATGTTAATGACAGTCACCTTTGCGCTTTCTATCCAGCTGCCCGCCTCGTTCACTGCATCTTCGAAGGACGCGTATTGGGCCGCACTCAGAAAGCCCCCCTCGGACAATTGTCTGGGGGCAAAGTCTTTAAACTCGATCATGGCTTCAGCCTCGGTGTTATGCGTGTTTTAGTTGTGCTTGCAGCGAGAGCCGACACATATCGGGGCCACAAACACACTACCGGTACGGGTTTGGCTCCCACTCATAGCGCCGCGCCGCGTCAAAGGCGGGGTTCGGAACGGGATTCTGTGCGTTGGTGCGGGTCTGCCAGTCCTTCAATGCCGCTTTCATTTCCTTTGCTTTCTCTGGATAGCTGAAGCGAAGGTCGGTCATTTCATTGACGTCGTAACGCAAGTTATAGAGTTCCACATGCCCGGTGACCAGATTCTCCACCATCTTCCAGTCGCCCTTTCGCAGCGCCGACATGGGTTGCTCATGGTGATAAACCGGATAGTGGGTAAAGACTTCCCGTTCCGGGTCAAAGCGATTCTCGGTCATTGCGGGCGCCATCGAGAATCCGTCCAACGTCTGAGCGGCGGGGGCTTTGCCACCGGCGAACTCCAGAAAGGTGGGGTAGAAATCTACGCTGGAGACCAGGGCCTCCGAAGTTGAAGCAGGCGAAACTTTCCCCGGCCAGCGGACTATCAACGGTACGCGGACGCCTCCTTCGTAGAGGGTACCTTTACCCGCCCGAAGGGGCGCATTGGAGGTGGCGACGTATTGGAGGGGGTGGCCCTCCGGGTAGACGTCTTTGCTCTTTCCGCCCAGCAACGGAATGTTGTCGTACCGATTGTCGACACCGCCATTGTCGGAGTAAAAGATGAAGATCGTGTTGTCTGTCAGGCCCAGCTCATCCACGGCATTCATAAGAGCCCCGACGCTCCGGTCCAGGTGCGTCACCATAGCGGCATACACGGCGTTGCTCGGATAGTCCGGATCCCGTTCTTTTTTCAGGTAATGATTGATCAGGTCCCGGTCGGCGTCCAGCTGCACGTGCACGTCATAGTGGGATACGAAAAGAAAGAAGGGCTCTTCCTGGTGGGCCTTCATGAAGGCGATACCCATGTCGCTGAGGGTGTCACTGAGGCGCTTTTGGTCCCCGCCTTCATAGTCAGGCACGAACGTGGGATTATAAAACCCTCCGCCCCGATAGACATGGGTCTGGTCGTAGCCCCGCGCATGGGGCATATGCGCTTTCGCCCCCCCGAGGTGCCATTTTCCGAAGTACCCCGTCTTATAGCCAGCACCCTGCATGGCCTCGCCGATGGTGTGTATGCCATCGGGCAAATGCTGGACCGGGTGGTGGGGGACCGTCACTTCTTCGTAGGGGCGCCAGTGTCCCGGGATAAAGTCGAAGATGCCTACCCGCGCGGGATACTGACCGGACTGGATGCTGGCCCGTGTGGCCGAACAAACCGGTGCGGCATAGGCGTTTAGAAAGGTCATCCCCTGGGTGGCCAGGCGGTCGATGTGGGGGGCTTCGTTGAATTGGTTGCCATAGACCGGCAAATCCCGCCCGCCCAAATCATCGGCCATGATCAATACGATGTTTGGCCGTTCCTGAGCCCACGAAAAGGTACAGCACAACACGCCAACTACAAACCAGCGCGGAAGATTTCTAAGAGGGTCCAGATAATTCATCGTGTAAACAACTCCCTTGTTGTGGTGGTTGTGGTGATGGAATGAACGGTACGTTGCCCTGCGTTGGCCCCCAAGACCGATCCAGGGATATTACGCCGTGGCCCGATTTTCGGAAGGCACCGGCTCAGGCCGATGGGGTCCGGTTCCTGCAGGAGCCTCATGGAGCGCAACGGCCATACTCAGCCAGAATATCATGCCCAACGGAAACATGGAAAACATGCTCACGGTGAAATTCACCAATACGAAGCCCACAACACCCGCCAAGGCCGCGATGATCCACCGTTGCTGCTCAGGTTCCGAACGGCGCAGGTTGTGGACACCCCGTCCGATACCCCGGAAAATCAACAGCAGAATCAGGCCGCTGCCGATGGCACCAAATTCGAAGAGTATCCGGGCGTAGTGCAGATCCGGCTCCTGGATGATACGGGTCGTGTTGTTGTAGGTGACTTCAATGTCGGCATAGTTAAAGGCGTTGGGACCGTAGCCGAAGAAAATACGTGCCGATTGCACCCGCTCCCAGACCGCTTCGAAAACGACTACCCGATAGTATTCGGTCGAGCCTTCTTCCACCTTGCTGGGATTGATAAAGGGCTCAAAGAGATCCTGTACCGTTTCGTTCAGTTGATAGCTCAGGAAGGCGGCCCCGACAGCAATGCACCCCAGTGTCACGATGAACGCCATGCGCCGAAGGTCCCGGCGGCATTCCCACAGCACCAGGCCCGCCACTTCCAGCGCAAGTATAATCCACGGGGCGCGACTCACGGTGAAGAGGGCGGCAACAAGGATGGCGATTCCGAGGACGGCCAGCGCGACCCGCCGTTCGTTGCGCCGGGTGTTGAGGAAATCGACGACAACGAAGGGGAAGACGAGATTCAGAAAGCAGGCGTAGGCGATGGGATGAAAAAAAGTGGAGCGCGCCCGTAAAATACCCGCGCGGAAATCGAGCCAGCCATCGGGGATAAAGGGTATGAGGGGATTGGTGCCGGCGTAGACTTCCGCATAGGCCAACAGGCACGTGATAAAGGTGGCGAAATACAGGGCGTTCCGCAGGCTTCGCCAGAAACCCGGCACCTGCAGGAAGTAGAGAAACAAGTAGAAAAACAGGAGCTGCTCCAGAATCTCCCGACCGAAGACGGCGTAGATACTGACCATGGGTGCCACAGAAACGAAGGTACTTACCAGCGACGAGGCGATGTAGAGACAGGCTCCGCCGAATAGGGGCCACACCGCACGGTATCCGGGAACGAGGGTGCCGAACACCAGCAGGCGCAAGAACAGGCCGAGCAAAAATGCGCCCATAAAGACGCGGGTGGGCCCGATACGGGGCAGGGGACCCACATCGACGGCGAGGTCCAGGGTGACCAGCACCGAGAATACGACCAGCCCCAGAAACACAGGAATGGGACGAAGCACCGCAACGAGCGTCAGCAGCAGGAAAAACGCCACACCAATGGGCACGATCAGCAGATCGTTCAGGGTGCTGACCAGAACGGCCGTGCCGATCGCGAGGAAGAACAACCCGATGGCAATCCGACCCGTCAAGCTACTGGATGTATGAGAAGACGTGGCTTCCATAAATGCTTCGTGTTTCCCTTCGAACCGCCAGGAGCGTGTC
>JAUIMA010000038.1 GCA_030432675.1 Candidatus Hydrogenedentota bacterium
ATAATAGAGGCCCGGAACCGCATGGTGACTCTTGGGTTGGGCAGGCTTTTCTTCCAGGCTGATGGCCGTACCCTGGTCGTCAAAAGCGACCACTCCATAGCGCTCGGGATCACTCACGTAATAACCGAAAATCTGGGCCCCGGTTGTCCGTTGAGCCGCTTCGCGCAACAGTCCCGTCAGCCCGTGACCGTAGAAAATATTGTCGCCCAACACAAGACACACCGGGCTCTCGCCCACGAAGTCCGCCCCAATGACGAAGGCCTGGGCCAGGCCTTCGGGACGGGGCTGTTCGGCGTAACTCAGGGACATGCCCCATCGGCTGCCATCACCGAGGAGACGCTGAAAGCTCGGCAGGTCTTCGGGGGTGGAAATGAGCAGGACCTCACGAATCCCCGAGAGCATCAGCATGCTCAACGGATAGTAGATCATGGGCTTGTCGTAAACGGGCAAGAGCTGTTTGCTCACGACCCGTGTCAACGGGTGGAGTCGTGTACCGGCACCGCCAGCGAGAATGATACCTTTCATCATGCGACTTGCACGCCTTCCGGAGGTTACGGGGACGGACCCAATCCGACCGCCGCGATGGGCGCTCCAGCATAGCACGGCCCCGGTGATCAGGTCACATTTCAACCTGTAATTCTTAGTATTCGTTGGGTCGGTTGGCTTACGTGCCGGACACAGTGATACAATGATGCCGGAAACACGGAGAAACGGCATGTCTTCTGAGCACAGTGACCAGATTGAGAATGAAATTGAGGGCGCCATCAATGGCAACCAACTGCCGCCCGAGACCACCCAACTCTATCGGGCCCACCCCTGGCACGGCATCTCGATCGGACCCGAGGCACCCAACACGATCAATGCCTACATCGAAATCCTGCCCACCGACACGGTGAAGTATGAGCTCGACAAGGTAACGGGGCTACTCCGTATTGATCGGCCCCAGCGCTTCTCCAATGTGTGCCCCGAGCTCTACGGTTTTGTACCCCAGACCTATTGCGGGGAGCAGGTGGCCGAATATTGTCGCCACAAGACCGGGCGAGACGATATCATCGGCGACGGTGACCCCTTGGATATCTGTGTGCTCACGGAAAAACACATCGCCCACGTGAACATCTATATGCGCGCCCACCCCATCGGCGGCCTTCGCATGTTGGATGGCGACGAAGCCGATGACAAGATTATCGCCATTCTGGAGGGCGACCCCTCCTATGGCTACTGGCAGGACATCAGCCAGTGCCCCTCTATGCTGGTGGAACGCCTCCGCCACTACTTCCTCACCTACAAGCAGGCACCCGACGCCATGCGCAAGGCCTGTGAGATCACCCACGTCTATGGAGCCGAGGAAGCCAAGGAAGTCATTCGTCGCAGTAACCTCGATTACCTGGATCGCTACGACAAGCAGGGCGACCCCCTCGACGAAACGCCCCCCCTCGAAGCCGAAGTCGAAGGGGAATAGCCCGTACGGGTAAGCAACCCGACTGCACCCGATTCCCGTTGTGGGAAAAGTATGCACGCAGTCTTCCACTTATGCCCCCGCAAGATGGGCGCAAGGGTGGACTTAGTTCACTTCCACGCCGACTTTGGCCAGGGCTCGGCGCAAGTCATCGGGCGTAAAGGGCTTTTGCATTAACATGGTCGCCCCCATCTCCACGATACGCTCGGCCACGTCGCCCTCGTAGTATCCCGTCATGCCAATAATCTGACAACTCGCCGTCTCCGGATCGGACTTGATACGCCGGCACACTTCAAAGCCATCCATCCCCGGCAAGCGAAGATCGAGAAACATCACGTTGGGACGAAAGGTCGCCATATGATGCCCGGCTTCAAAACCGTCCGCACCCACTTCAATCTGGAACGGCGTGCGAGAACGCTCGAGGAAACGACGAATAACCGAAACCACGGCTTTTTCATCGTCTACCACCAGCACCCGAATGCCCGCGTTGTCGAGATCTTCATGAATGGGAATCTTGTTTTCCCGAAGAAAACGCACCAGGTCATCCCGCCGGATACGACGGTGACCACCCGGTGTCTTAAAGACGTGAATACGCCCTGCTTCTGCCCACTTACGGATCGTATCTGCCGTAACATGGCAGTACTTCGCGACCTCTGAGGTACTGAACGATTGCTTCGATTCCATCCCTAGGTCCCAACTTTGATTGGTTTAATCGAATTGACCACAAAGGACAGAATAGCCCGAAGTACGAGATATTGCAAGTTTTTTCATTTTCGTGTCAACAGTCAAGACCACGCCCGGAAAACACCGCCTTCTGGAGGGCTTTTCGCAGTATTGCAATCGGTTTCAATCGCGCGGGCACCGGGAGCTGCGCTGCCATCCCCGTTTTGGGCATGGCGCATGCCACCTTTTACGAGGGCCGCGCGGAATACATCCTCTCGAAGAACCTGCGCTCCACGTAGGGAACGCCCAACACCCGTCACGCCCTCCCCCACCTTGAACCACCTGACGGTTGCCCCCATAATAAACGCGGGCACCACGGTGCCCCCCATGGGAAGCTCACCACAGGAAACCTCGAATGACGCGCTTAACCCTCCTCGCCGCTTTCGTTGTGGCCAATTTTCTGGCACCAACCGACCCAACGGTTGTCGCGGAGGAGATTCCCGTCGAAATACTTCGCGGGCCCGTGCACGAAGACAACGGGGTCGTATCCTACGTCTTGCGCAGCCCCTTCCTGCACGGAGAGAGCAGGGTCCAGATCCTCCGTCCCGACACGCCGACGAATCGCATTCTATTCTTGTTGCCCGTCACCCCCTGGCCGGGCTTTGAGGAAAAGTGGCACCGGCTGGGCTCGGGAATGGAGGAAATAGTCAAACACGGCTACCACAACCAGTTTCATTTTAATGTCGTCGTACCCGACTTTCCGGTGCACATGCCCTGGTTTGTCGACCACGCAGAAGACCAGGCGCGGCGCCACGAGACCTATATGACGCACGTCATCGTCCCCTTGGCGGATCGTATCCTTGGCCTCTCGGACCCCGTCCGGGACTTGGCCGGATTCAGCAAGGGCGGTTTTGGCAGTCTCAGTTTGCTCTTTCGCCACCCCACCGTGTTTCATGCCGCCACCGTGTGGGACCCCGGCGGCATCCGTCAGCCCTATGACATCCATAAGAACACGAATCTGTCGAACGCTGCGGGCAGCGTGGCGCAATTCCAATCTTATCGACTCGAGTCCAGCATTAAACGCAATGTCGAACATTTCCGCGAAAAGAGACGCGTGGCACTCTCAGGCTACTCCAATGAGAAATTTCTGCAGAACCTTCGCGCCTTGCACCGTCTTCTCGACGGGGAACACATACCCCACGCCTACTCCGAGGCAGTCCAGGTACCCCATCGCTGGCACGCCGGCTGGCTGGCCCACGCCTTGAGCGCGCTACAACAACTCGAGGGCTAACCCCGGAAGCATCAGGGACTGTCTCGCCCAACGTGATGCCGTGCCAACGAAAGCGATGACGGACCGCTCACGACGGGACACCACAACAGAAATGCGCACGGGCGTGGCCGTCCGCGTCCCGCAGGGTAATCCAGGTCACGCCGCAGTACACGCCGTCCCTTCCCCGTTACAAATACACGGGGCTCGGCAGTCCCTGTAGGGACGTCACCCCAACGCGCGTACCTGTCCCGGTGGGCCGTAGGCTTAGCAATCCCAACAGTGCGGAGACACCGACTCTCTCCCTTGGCCCATACCCAAACTCAAACGCCAACGGGCACCATAAACCTGCACCGGAGCAGCGGCAGACCGAGTGAAAGCGTATTGCGTAGTCTGCCCGGTTTTTTCCAACGCAACACTGGAACGGGAAAAAGGACACTGCCAGCCTGGCCTTAGTTCAAAGTCCGTCCGAAAGGGCCGATCGTGAGCACCATGGCTGTCATCGCAAGAAGTAGTAGATCACCCAACTTTTCCCGGAGTAATTTCACAGTATCACCCCCATTCATAGCACACCCTTCACCTTCACCTTCACCTTCACCTTCGCCTTCGCCTTCGCCTTCGCCTTCGCCTTCGCCTTCACCTTCACCTTCACCTTCACCTTCGCCTTCACCTTCGCCTTCGCCTTCGCCTTCGCCTCCACCCGGCCCAAGCGACATGACCAACGCTATTTCACTGCCGAGCGCCGCCTCCGTCCCAGCCACCGGATCCTGACTGATTATCACACCGAGTGCCACCCTGGCGCTGAAGACGGTTGTTACTTCACCGACCTTGAATCCGGCGTCGATAATACTCTGGTTCGCAGGTCCTTTTGACAGGCCTACAACGTCGGGAACTAAATTCGGCGAAACATCGCCCTCGCCCTCGCCCTCGCCCTCGCCCTCGCCCTCGCCCTCGCCCTCGCCCTCGCCCTCGCCCTCGCCCTCGCCTTCGCCTTCACCTTCGCCTTCACTTCCTTCCACGCCCAAGAGTCCGTCCGATACCATCAGGGCAATGGCGCTGCCAACTTCCGCTTCCGTTCCGGCGGCCGGATCCTGGCCAACCACCCGCCCCAATGACGCGATATCGCCGGGAACTATCGTGGTTTCCCCTAGTACAAAACCCGCGCGCGCTAGCGTGCGTCGTGCCAGGCTTTCAAATTCGCCTATGACATCCGGCACTTCCACCGTCACCACCTCGCCTTTGCCGTCATTGCCCGGCAAGACAGCCGCGGCCTCGTCTGCGGTAGCGGGTACGATTCCCATCACTAGTACCAATAACATCAGGATTCGCAGTGTATTACTCATTTGTCTCTTCTCGTTGTTGCCGAGGTTTGAACAATTGTGTGGGGGACTTTGGAGGTTGGCGAAGTCCAATACCCGTCCCCGAAGTTGCGTGTGATTGAGCCCCGGCGATTCGTTGCCATTGAAAGTTTCCATAACGCGCCACAGTGCGTTTACCATACGTTACCAGACGAATGACCCTGCATCAACCGCCCCAGTATTTCCTCAGAATTCCGGTCAGCACAGGAGTATAGCGCTGGAAAACCTGGGGACAGTCAGCCTTGCGCGGCGCCCGCGCAGAGAAAGAAAAACGTGCACCATCGCAACAGATAAGAGCACGGGCGTGGCCGTCCGCGTCCCGCAGGGTAATCCAGGTCACGCTGCAGTCCACGCCGTCCCTTCCCCCTTTACCAATACACGGGGCGTGGCAGTCCCTGTGGGGATTATTACGGATACGTAACAGGCATTCTATGGAGCCTCGACGGCCCGCCGGCAAGAGGGAATACCATCGACACGTTATCGATGCGCTGGGTTTGACTGGCCCAGCCGGGAGCCGTATTCTGATCCGTAACGAGGAGAGCCCACCCTGTCGGCACGCAAGCGTTGCCGCAATGAAAGAAAGGAGCAACGAAAATGGCGATTCCAGACGACATCGACACCGCGAAGCTCGCAGAGGTGGCCCAGGCCATCCTGTGTTTGGCCGCCTTTCAGGATGGCCCCGGCACACGGGCATGGAAGGGGATGGACTGGGACCTCATGGACATGCTCTTTGAACGTGGCTGGATCCACGACCCCAAGGGCAAGGCCAAGTCCGTGCGCGTGACCCAAGAAGGCCTCGAGAAAGGGGAACAGTTTCTCCAACAGCATTTCGCAAAAAATACGCCCTGACGGATCCCCGACATTCCTGTCTGCGGCAACACCTGCTCAAACCCCAACGGACACCATAGAGTCCACGCATGGGACGGTATCGCGCCCGTGCAACGGAGTGAATTCAAGACGGCGTCGCACCATCTCAGCCACTCTGCCTTGCACGCGCCCCGCCAACGCGCGTTCCTGTCCCGGTGGCCGCAGGCTTACCGACCCCAACCATGTTGAGACACCGACGCTCTCCCTTGGCCCACCGGGACATGCAGCCGCCCTGTGGACAACCTCGCAAACACAGGCCCATTGGAGCGGTCGCCAACAAGCACCCTACTCTCCAACCCACTGCGGCAGAACGTCCCTTGGACACGGCCGATGGGGTCGCCGACACACCCGGCGCGGGAACGGCGCTTCTGGTCCCCGCCGTAGGTGTAGGTCATCGATTATTCGTAGTCTGCCTTGCATTTTCTAATAGCGAGTTGAGTAGCACAAGCATCATTGAGCATATCAAAACGGGTGATGAGCACATTCTTTGGCCCACTTTTAGCTTTCTTTTCCAATAAATCTTTGAGTAAGCCGCTTTGGCTTCGTCCTTCGAAAGCTCGCGAAAGTTGTCCATGGCACTAAACGCAGCGCAAGTGATTCCCCGATGTACTTCTCTAAGTAGATAAAACCGAACAACTGCCCTATAGAGTAGACGATGATAGGTCCTCTGTGCCGCGGAAATAGAACGAGAGTTTTGGGCCCTTCGAGCCACCGTCTGTCTACTTTCCATATTGACAATTTGGGCCATGCTGCCATCACACAAAACAAAGCATTGACTTCGGCCCGGAAATGTCCTAAAGAGTCGTCCACCTCTCGACTTCAGCTCAACAGCTTGCTGCATGGCGGCGAATTCTTCGGATACAATAATGACCTCCCGATAATTTTTTATATCTTCTTCATTCCAGACCGTCAGGACCCATCTGAGAAGCGACTCAATCCTAACTTGAAGGAGTTCCATGTTGCACTCATCTCGAATCAGTACCTTCTCTGGGGAGGGAGTCATCTTCAAACCACCTTGATAGTCAAACTCTGGATTCAGCGCAAGATTGCAGAAGCGGAACACGCAACACCTGGAGCAATCGTGCGTGGCATCCAACTTCCGAAGAAGTAGGCAATTTATCCTCCAATCGTGTCAAATAAGTCCGCCAGCAGTCCTGCCGTGCATATCGTAATGCACCAAGACTTGGCGTGGACGGTGCCAATCTGTCCCGGTGGCCAGAGTCATCCGCGCCGTGGGGACACAAGAGAATGGCGATGAAAGCACTCCAGTGGCGCAGACATTCCCGTCTGCGATAACGGTGGCGGATGGGCGAACTAACCCCGGTTAGCCTCGCCAGCTCCGAGTCTCCCCATACTGCCGGTACAGCCTCGCGCATCAAGGCGTGCTGTTATTCCATTGAATCCACCGTTGCATCCCCGTCCACACGTTACCCCATGTGGCTTTCAGCGCGAAGGTTGTCCCCGGGGTTGCCCCTGGTGCAGCCGAGAAAACTGGGGCGACGGCTGCAGCGAAATTATGGTTTCTCGGCGGGGCGGAACTGACTCTTGGCAGGGCCCTCGCCGTCCAACGGTACCAAAGCCACACGAAAGCCCACGGTGTCTTGTTTTTTAGTGGGGAAGTTTCCGTAACGCCGTCCGGCAGAGCGGAGGTGGTGTCCGAAGCCGTCCCAGGCACCACCACCGCCCACCCGCTGGGCAGCACGGGGTGTGTCGCGCCAGGGGGCGCCGTTTCTGGGCGCGTTGGTGTAGTTCTCGTGAAAGTCGTCTTCGCACCATTCCCACGCGTTGCCACTCATGTCATAGAGGCCCCAGGGGTTGGGCAGCTTTTGCCCGACGGGGTGGGCGAAGCCTCTGCCAATATCAAGTGTGTTTTCTTTGTACCAAGCATATTCCCCCACCTGGCGATAGCCCACATCTTCGCCCCAATAGAAACGTGTCGTGGTGCCTGCCCGGGTGGCATATTCCCGCTCTGCTTCGGAGGGTAGTCGGAACGTGCGCGCCGTATGGCGGTTAAGCTCTTCAATGAATAGTTTGGCGTCGTGCCACGACACAAAGACCGCGGGGGACTCGGGGTGATACCAGACGCCTTCCTGTCCCTTCCATGGCGTTGTGTTTATCAGGGCGGACCACTGCGCCTTGGTGACTTCATATTTGCCCAACCAGAATCCGGCGGTGATTTCGACAGTGTGTTGGGGGTCTTCGCGGTCGTTGCCGCCTTCTTCACCCGGGGCGCGTCCCATCTGGAATGTGCCAGCGGGAACCCAGACCACTTCGAGGGGCACGCCACGCGGAAGCATAAATTTCAGCGTTTCAGCCCCATTTTTTTCGCTGGCGTGAGAAGAGAAACTTGCACAGAATATTCCAAGACAAAACCCGAGCCTGATACCCATGATGATATGAACTCCCGTCGCTATCTGCCGCCTGTACTTTGATGGAATCAGTCTATTGTACAGACGCGAAAATTACAATGGGGGAGTGGTCTGCGGTGGCTTTGGTTACCGCCACCGGTACAGGAATGCGTTCACCGTCCCTCTGCCAGCGGGCCGCTGGCGCTCGATAGTTGAGTGGATAGGGGGAATGTTCTTGCGGCGGGCTGTGCAACAAAAAAGGCGACTCTCGTATTTTGAGAATCGCCTTTGTTTAGTATGGTGGGCGAGGCGGGAATCGAACCCGCACTCTCTTGCGAGAAACGGATTTTAAGTCCGTCGTGTCTGCCAATTCCACCACTCGCCCGTTGGCATCGTTTTGCTTCGTGGGAAAAGGGGGGAAGTGGGAAATAGCTTCCGAATTCAAACCCAGACATCCTCACAGAAGGTCGTGAGACTATAGCTCAGCAGGTATTCGTGGTGCAAGGTTTTTGTGGCGATTTTGGCCCTTTGTCCGGGCTTCGTAAAGAGTAAACCAGCGCGGAAGTTGGGCGGGTGTTCCATGTTGCCACAAAGTCCCCGCTCCACGCTCTTTTTGCCCCCGTGCGGGGAACATTCATGCCACAATGGAGATGATAACGGTAACAGGACTTGGGATGATTGGGTTGGGCGAAACGCATGCGGGAGAGGTGCCATGCATGAAAAATTTCGCGAATCGTGGAAGGCAGCGGCCTATATCGCGAGTGGGTTGCACTCTGATTTTCCGAATGAGAAGTTGGTGGTGCAGCAGTACTTTCGGGACCGGATCACGGAGCGGGTCTGCACGGCCAGTGATGCCGGGCATGTGATTGAGGATTTCTGCAAGCAATTTCCGTTGGCAACAGTCTACTATCACGGAGAGAGCAGCTTTGGGTTTATCGCGCAGGTGCGGTGTCATTGCCAGCATGAGAAGTCGCGGGGCTGTTGTCGCGATGGACATCATCACCGGGCCAAGATCCTGGTTACGCTGGCCCCCGTAGAAGAAGGGGCCGACGCGACGGGCTAGTGGTCTGATCTAAGCAGATGGGACATTATAGATCGCCTTCTTACGGGTCAGCTATAGATTTGGGAACCGATATGGGTTCCAGCGACGTTCTATGAGACGGGCCTTCAGCCCTCTGTGGATGAAAGAGTCCGAAAACATGGGGCTTCGCCCCATGCTGGTATGTAGCCGGGCCGTTGGCCCTGAAAAATGGAAACTGCAAAGGCGATTCGTTCAGCGCCAAAGGCGCGCGCCCTATCAGCCTGGGGCGAAGCCCCAGGAATACGAACAAACAATTATGGACAGGGCTGAAAGCCCGATTCATTTTATGGAAGAATAAAAGTCTTCCACTACGATTCAGACCACCAGGTGGTTTGTGACCGGGCGAAATGGGGGGGCCGTGCATGTGAAAACGCGCCGACCGGATGGAAGTCCGGCCGACGCGCAGCTAAGGGGATGAGGATTAGAGGCGTCCGAACACGCCGTGTACGGGCGTGAGGGGGAACTCATTCTGGGGCCACTTGGAGAAGCTCACGTGCCCATCCAGGTAGAGGACGTTGGCCCCACCGGGAAGGTGGTTGAAACGCTGGGTATAGCGGGCCTGATCACTGATGACGAAGCGGTCCCACATGATAGGGATGGTGCTTTGTCCTTCGGCGCTCGCGGCGGCGTTGTTGATGTCGGTAATGAGGAAGCGCTCGATACCTTCACGGAGACGGAGGATGGTGTCTCCACCGGCAGTGCCCGACACGACCACGCTGGCACTGACCACACTCGCGGCAAGACTTGCGTCTACCAGTGCCTGCACTGCGGCCTGGCCACCAATGCTGGAGTCGGTGTAGTCGAAGTCGTTATTCAAAATGCCATCAACGATTTCCGCGTCTGCCTGGATGCTGGGATCGGTATAGACGACCTTGGCGCTTCCGTTGGCGGTGTTGTCGGCCACATAGGTGGCGATGGTATTGCGGTAGGCCGCCCAGGTGCTATCGTCTTCAATGACGTACCCATAGTACATGTAGCTCTGCTGTTCCGCGTTGCCAATGGCGCCTACTTCGAGTCCGCCGAAGTTGGGGTGGGTGGCACAAGGATTGCAGTAGGAGCCATCGGGGCAGGCCCATTTTTCAGGAAGCTCACTGGCGTTCACGGCCGAGGGGCACACGATAAGCTGAAGGTCGGCCATGTATTCGGGGTACACGTGGGGCATCCAGATACCACCACGAAGCCGTCCGGGACGGGTCTGGCAGGAATCATCCCGGATGTACTCCTGGTTCAGCATGCGGGGAAGACGTTCTCCGCTGCTTTCATTGGCGTACATCTTTACCACGAGGCCCCATTGCTTGAGGTTGTTCTGGCAGCTTGCGCGGCGTGCGGCTTCACGGGCGCGGGCCAGCGCCGGGAGAAGAATGGCGGCCAGGATACCGATGATGGCAATAACGACCAAGAGCTCAATCAATGTAAAGCCCTTGCGTTTATAAATACGTTGGTTCGTAGACATGAAATTAGATTCCTCTGTTGAAAAAATCGGTTCTGAATACCGAATTTCGTTGACGGCACTTGCTGCACGATGCAAGCGTCCGATACTCCCCCGCATGGGAGCAGTGACTTCCAAATTTACACCATTGGCAGGCCTGGTTGCGCCGGCCTACGGTAAATGCTCACCGCATAGGCGCTCCTCCATGGTTCTGAAACCTGTCGTTCACCTGGATGGGCAGAAACACGCGGCTTCGGGCGATATTCCACCATTGATTGTATGTGTATCTGCGCCGTGTACAGAGTCTTAGCGTACCCCATTGTCGGGGGGCTGCCAATGGCAGGAATTGACGAACTTGTCTGTAATTGACATTCTTCCTGGGGTGCATCCTCGCCTTGGTCCACGTGGGGAGGCCTGTTGCTATGGCGGGGTACGTCAATGGCATCAATAGGATAGGAGTTGTGTCAATGGGTGTCGGTGAGACGAAAGGGAATTATGCTTCCGAGCTTCTGGCAGGTGACGGCATTTCGCCCAGTCGGGAGTCCTCCCACGTTGTGGCAGGGCTCGATCTGTTGAACACAGCTCAACAGACCATGGGTGCAGCGGTCAGGGTAGCTGACCTACGAGGGAAGTGTAGCGCCCGTTTGTTAGGAGGGGGTTACTCAGGGATGAAGCTATGATGAATTGCCCGGCGGGATAGGGGGGGATCAGGCCCGTTGACGATGGAGGCTGCGGTCCACGACGGCGGCCATTGTTTCAGGGTCCATGCCATTGTCGAGAAATGCGGCGACTTTTTGCGCCACAGCGAGGGGGGCCTCTACGCTCTCGCGGTGATCAATATAGAGCACCTCGATCTGGGGTTGTTCATCGAGCCAACGGAAGGCCGCTGCGAGGTGTTTCTCATAGAGTTCGGCCATGCGAACATCGTCCTGGGGCGTATGATCGCCGCGACGCAACAGCATCTGCTGCTGAGAGGCAAGCACTTCGGGCAGGGCCCGTCGCATAAAGATCACTTTGTAGCGATAATTCAAGGGCGCCTTGAGCAGGAGGAAGGAGATTATCTTAACGACTTTTCCCTGGGCGTCCGGTAGCCAGGCCTGGTCCGTTGCGATCTGCTTGACGCGTTCAAACTCGAAGTAGCCTTTGGGGTTATCTTCGTCTGCCGTTCGAATTTGATCGGTGAGTACTTCCATGCCGCCTGCCGCGAGCATTTTCATCATCATCGACGTGCCCGAGCGGGGAAGGCCAGAGACAACGGTGATGGGGACAGCAGTAGATTCGGCGGCAGACATGTACGATTAAACTCCAAACGCGGTGATACGGACATCGTTAGACGGGGTGTTTCCAGCGGGCGAAAGTGAACTCCAAGCGCCTCGATGGGCTGTTTTTTCCGTCGATACGGTAAGTATACCTGTTTGGGAATAGTGAACAAAATAGCGCCCCTTGCCTCGGATCAGTTACTATTCAACGGATGGCAGCTTCGGGGGTGGAACGTAGATAAAACGAAAGAGACTGCATGGAAGAATTACTGAGCGCCCATGAGGTGAATGATTATTTTGGTTTGGGAATTCCCCTCTCTGCCCAGGCGCGTGAGCGCTTTTCCCTGCCGGTAGACCCGTCCACCCTGTTGAAAGCGGGTGGGGGAGTGCGCAGTTTTCGTGATTTGGCGGACCAGGTGAATCTCTGTCTGGATTTTGAGCATCCCGACACCCTCGCTGTGCAGCCGGGCACCCTGATGGGTTCGGCGCTGCTGCTCTCCGCCATGCGCTACCTGATTCACCGGTATACGGAAGAGGTCAATGGCCACGTCTTGCGGAATGCGCAACATTGGACGTTGGAGCAACATGGGCCCGAAGTCGCTGAGCAGCCGCTCCAGCAGTTCTTGACACTTTTCCCGGCCGACCGGGTCTGTAGCGGTCACGAACAGCCTGAGGAATATGTGGCGGGCACTTCACCAATTTGGTCCCGCCGTGACGGGACGCTGTGTGAGCTGCTGTTATTGCATTTGAGTATGAGCAATCCGGCGATGAAGTCGCTTCAACCGCTTTTCGACGCGCAGGACTTGCGGGCGCGCAGTTCCTATGAGACCCAAATTGAAAGTTTTCATACTTACTTAAAGGAGCAGCCGCCCTTTCCAGGAACGGGGCGGGATCTCATCACCTTTCTATACGCTCCGATTCTGGCGTCGCCCGATTCGTTGGAAGGCCAATTGCTCCATATTCGTGAAGTCTGGGCGCCCTTCCTGCCCGCACACTTATTGTCGCAAATGGTTATAGCGACGGGGGTGTTGAAAGAAGAGCATCAGTTTCGTGGCATGGGCCCCGGCCCTGCGCGGGTACTCCGCTTTGGTGCGGGGGGCGACGGCAGAGGCGACGTGCTCCACGGACAAGATGAGCCCGAAGCGTTTTCCGTCGATACGTTCTGGATGCCCAATGTGGTGTTGCTGGCGAAGACCGTCTACGTGTGGTTGGATCAGCTCTCCCGCCAGTACGAGCGGCCTATTCATACCCTTGACGCCATTCCTGATGAAGAACTGGACAAATTGGCCCAATGGGGTGTCAGTGGTCTGTGGCTGATTGGTATCTGGGAGCGTTCGGAGTCATCCCGCACCATCAAGCAAATGATGGGCAATGCCGAAGCCGCGGCATCGGCCTATTCACTGTTTGACTATGTCATTGCCGGTGATCTCGGCGGCGTGCCGGCCTATGAGAATCTTGCCCGTCGCGCCTGGGACCGCGGCATCCGTCTTGCCAGTGACATGGTCCCCAACCACGTGGGGATCTACTCGCGGTGGGTAGTTGAACACCCCGACTGGTTTGTCCAGAGTTTCGAGTCCCCCTTCCCCGGCTATACCTTCACGGGAGCCAATCTGTCGCCGGACGATCGGGTCAGTATTTTTATCGAAGATGGTTACTGGGAACACCGTGACGCGGCCGTAGTGTTCAAGCGGGTCGATAACTGGAGCGGAGCCACGCGGTATATTTATCACGGCAACGATGGCACGAGCATGCCGTGGAATGATACCGCACAGCTGAACTATCTGGTGCCCGAAGTGCGGGAAGCGGTTATCCAAACCATATTGCACGTGGCACGTATGTTCCCGATCATCCGTTTCGACGCGGCCATGACGTTGGCGAAGAAACACTATCAGCGACTTTGGTTCCCCCTGCCCGCTGATGCAGGGGCGATTCCCTCTCGGGCTGAGCACAGCATGTCCCGTCCCGAGTTTGACGAGGTCTTTCCCGTCGAATTCTGGCGGGAAGTGGTGGATCGGGTGGCGGAAGAAGTTCCGGATACGCTGCTGTTGGCCGAAGCATTCTGGCTGATGGAAGGTTACTTCGTGCGGACCCTGGGCATGCATCGGGTGTACAACAGTGCCTTCATGAATATGTTGAAGACGGAGGATAATCAGGGCTATCGACAGACCATTAAAAACGTCCTGGAATTCAGCCCCGAGATTCTCCAGCGTTTTGTAAATTTCATGAACAATCCCGATGAAGACACGGCCGAGGCCCAGTTTGGGAAAGACGACAAATATTTCGGGGTGGCCGCCCTGATGGTGACCATGCCGGGATTGCCGATGATCGGTCATGGGCAGGTGGAAGGCTACACCGAGAAATACGGGATGGAGTACCGCCGGGCGTACTACGATGAGGCACCCAACGACGGGCTGATTCAGCGCCACGAGCGGGAGATTTTTCCCCTCATGCGGAAACGCCATCTCTTCAGCGGCTCCACGGATTTCGCCTTCTTCGATTTTGTGACCTCCGATGGTTACGTGGACGAAAACGTATTCGCCTACAGTAACCGGGTCGGAGAGGCCCGCGCGTTGGTGGTCTATCAGAATTCGGCAGGGCACACGTCTGGTGCCGTCAATTGGTCAACAGCGCGGAATGTCGGCACGGTCGACAACGTGTCATTGCGGCAGAGTGCGCTGGGTGAGGCGCTGGATTTGCGGCGCGATGACAATTGCTATTACATCTATCGCGACAGCCGCACCGGTCTCGAGTATCTGGAACACGGCGCACGCCTCAATCGTGAAGGGCTTTATCTTTCCCTCGGCCCCTATCAGTATGTGGCCTTGCTCGACTGGCGGGCCGTCTTTGATATGGATCTGAGTTGGGGGCGGCTTCACGGGAACCTGGCGGGTCAGGGCGTGCCCTCCATGGACGATGCCTATCAGGAGCTTCACCTGGCACCCTTGCTGGGTCCCTTTGGAGGGTGGGTGGACGCCACGTTGCTCCGCGCTATACACACGGAGCGCGGTAAACTGAGCGAGGTCCCGGAATTCGAGGAGAAGACGGCGCAATTTGTGGCGGCCCTGGGAGAGCGGCTTAACGTCACGGTGGACCTGGACGGGTTTGTGGCGCGGATTCAGACTGATTTGGATGCCCTCTACGCTGGCGGGGCGACATTGAAGAAGGCGAAGGAATTTCCCGCATTGTCCACAGCGCTGGCCGAGCAGTTCCCCCCAAAAGACGAAGATGATTTGCCCGCCTATCGGGTTCCATTGGTTTGGGCCATGGTGCGCCATCTGGGTAGTGTGCTACCCGTAGATGACGGGGATTCCCAAGATTCCGCACACAAAATTGCCGCCACCAGTGGTGCCTGGATTCGGGAGTGGTTCCTGCGCAAGCATATCGCCCAGGCCTTTCAAGATCTGGGAGCCGACGCCGAGAGGGCGGCACTCGATGCGAGCCTGGTTCGGATTTGCGTGACTCACGGACATCACCTGGAGGCGCTGGAAACGGAAATCTGGGGACCGCTGATACACACCATCTTCCGGGATTCCGATGTGGAGTTTTTTCTGGGCGTAAACACCTGGCAGGGCAGGGAGTGGCTGAATCCAGAGCGGCTTACGATGATGTTGGACGGTCTGGTGCGGTCACTGTTTTTACGACAGATGGCGGATGAAGACGTAGTATGGGAGCGCCTGGTGTTGGCCCGCGACGCTGCGGACACGTTGGAAGAAGCGGCCGAGGGAACGGGCTACGACTATGGCTGGATGTTGAGTTCGGTTAAGTAGGCGATGGCGCAAGGGCTTTCTTAATTCTCAAGGATAAATCAATCTGCCGAAAACGCGGCGATCTTATGGAGACGATCTTTACTATGTTGCATCTTAACACCCTTTCTCGCTTGCTGATCGCCTGTGCCGTGATTGTCACCGGGGGGCTTTGGGCCACAGAGCCTATCGTCATTGCCCACCGGGGTGCCAGTGGCTATCTGCCGGAGCATACGCTGGAGGCGTATGCGTTGGCCTATGGGATGGGCGCGGACTATATCGAGCAAGATCTGGTGCTCACGAAAGATGGCCGTTTTGTGGCGTTGCACGATATTCATTTGGAAGGCACGACCGATGTGGAGACGGCGTTTCCCGACCGGAAGCGGGAGGATGGGCGGTGGTATGCGGTTGATTTTACGCTGGCAGAGATTAAAACCTTATCGGTTCACGAGCGGTTGGGAAATCGCTTTCCTGCCGGAAAGGCACAATTTGAGGTGCCCACCTTTGAAGAGGCTATCGAACTGATTCAGGGACTCAACAAGACGCTTGGAAGAAACGTGGGGATCTATCCGGAGCTCAAGGGCGTCGCGTTTCACCGTAAGGCCGGCTTCGATGTAGAAGCGAAAGTCCTGGAGGTGTTAACGCGCTATGGCTACACGGGCGCCGATGCCCGGGTGTTTGTGCAGTGTTTCGAGTTTGATGCGCTGGAACGACTGCGTGCGCTGAAGACCGAGCTTCCGCTCATTCTGCTAATTTCCAATGACAAGCGCCAGGCGGGGCAGCGCACGGAAGAAGGACTGGCGTCCGTTGCGAAAATCGCCGATGGCGTGGGCCCCAGCAAGTCCATTATTGAAAAGAATCCTGCCTTCGTGAGCTGGGCACACGACGCGGGATTGGCGGTCCATCCCTATACCATTCGCACCGACGATGTGCCGAAGAAGTACACGGATTCCGACGGTGAGTTGGCCGCCTTTTACACCCAGTATGGCGTGGATGGGGTTTTTACCGATTTTCCCGATCGGGCCCGGGCTTTTCTCGACGGGATGAAGCGACCGTAGTGTGTCGCGCCCTCGCGATGCCCCGTCACACCCTGTGGTAGGCGCTCTCGACGTGTTCCAGTAGCTGCTGTGCGCGGGCAGCCCCCGTGTGGTGGGCCCTGAGGTGTTCGTGGCCGGCCTTTGCGATGGTGGCGCATCTTTCCCTGTCGCTGATGTAATACCGTAGCTTTTCCGAAAACTCTTCGCCGTCGTCGAAGAACACGGCGTGTATGCCATCCTCAAAATTGTGGGGCACGATGATCGGTGGCCGTTCGGCCAGGAGCAGGGCACCATGGGCCGGTATTTCCCAGTAACGCACTGTGTCGAAACCAGCGCCGAAAAAGCTCGGCGCCATGACGCAGCGTCGTAGTCCCGCCACATAGTCCTGCTGCGACTGCGTTTCGTTCTGTTGCGTCGTCAGCGTGTTTTTTATACGGGCAACATAATGGTGCCTCATCCACACCGAGGCATTGCCCGACCAGGCCAGGGGGGCGCTGCGCGGGGCTTCATCCCACGGGGTGATGAATGGCTCCGGGTAGGCAAAAGGCAGGGGGACGATGTTTTCGTGGTAGGGAATTCCCGCCAGCCGTTCCCGTTTGAAGCCCAGTCGGCAGTCCGAACGACCAAGGTAGGCACACATTGCGGCGAAGCCATCGGTGGGGCTGTCACCCTGGTCGACGAGGGCGAGGGGGATGCTTCGATTGGCGTGGAGGAGGGTGCGGACCATGCTTCTATCCAGCTGGTGGGAAACATCCCCAAAGAGGATGAGATCGAAGGCTCCCTGCTGGAGTTCCCGGCACAGGGTGTCGAAAGATGGGCGCGGGCAACTACGCTGGAAATAGCACGGGTAGTGGGCCCTGTGGTTGTCAGGCGGCCCTTCCTGTAAGGAGGCCTTGTAGGGAAAGGGGGTGACGTTTTTATCACCCAGCACGGTGCACAACCCATCTACGAGCACGTCAAGCCCATAGTCGGGCTCTCTGCCAAGGATAACCAAGACCCGTTGGATTCGCGATGGGCCGACCGGTGCCGGAGGGGCGGTGGTTATCGCTGTGGGCGCGGTGGGGCGGCTGGGGGACTGACTTCCCCCCGTACGACGAACTCGCTCACCGAGTTCAGGGATGCCCAGCTGTTCGCAGAACACCGCAAAGGCATCGAAAGGGCGGGTGCTTTCCGGGAGCCAGGGGGCGGAAGAATTAAAGAGCCACTGAGCCCGGGCAAAGCGTTCCAGGCGGCCTGGACCGTTCGTGGGCTGGGGGATGGCCAGCAGATACTCCAGTGATTCGAGGGCTACTTCGGCACGGGAGTGTGCGTCGGGGGTGTAGTGGTCAGGCAGGTAATAGAGCACATCGTGCGCTCCATCGGGCTTTCCCTGGGCCATGAGGCGGGCGGCATGCGCGCGGGGGTCATACGGTGCTTTTCTGGCCGAAATGATTTGGGTCGGTGTGCCGTCTGTGCCCGTGGAGGTCCAGGCGTGATGAATTTTCCAGCCCGCTGACTCGAGTTGTGGGCAAGGTTCATTGGCCTCATCAAGGCGTATGACGAGGAGTAGGCAAGCGTCCTCGTGGAGGACGGGGGCAAGTCTGGGCAGAACGACATGAAGCCGGTCCGCATCCCCTTGCGGCGCATACCAAACGAGGGCATCGATAAATCCCGGGGGGAATGGAAGGGGCTCGAGTTCTTCATCAATGAAGGCCTCGAGCCCCTGGCAGTTTGTGTCGTCCGGCGCCGGGGGTCGATTACCCCAGCCATATACGGAAAGGCGGGTGTCACCCGATAGCGCCGGTGCCAGTGCGTCCAGTTCATCGCCCGCCAGCAGGACCTGTCGCGTGGCGAGAGGGAGCAGGGCGGCCACATTCAACGCCGTCTGCTCGTCACCATGCCACGGGCGATTGTCCCCCGCCGCGAAACTCATTCTTCGGCGGCGATGCCGTGGATTCTGAAGTTGTCGAAGTTGCCCGTATCGTCGAAGGAGCCTACCCCGATCGTGCCATCGAGGAACGTCTTGTCGACGGTCTCCATAACCGGCTCATCCATATTGTTGAAGTAGACTTTGATGGTACCGGCTTTGGTGTCTCGGGCAATGCGGATGTGATGGTAGCCCTCTTTCCAATCGGTGCCATTGGTGCGCTTCTGGGCGATGCTGACCCGAGGTGCGCCATTCACGAGGAAAATCGAGTTGGCGTGATCATCGGCCTTCGTGGCCAGGTGGACGTAGTAGAAGTGGGAAGGGTCCTGGTAGCCGAAAAAGAAACACAAGTCCCGGTGGCCATACTCGCGGCCAGTCTGCCGCGCATCTACGTCCAATACGAAATCGGTTACCTTCACGTCTTTGACCCGCGCGATATTGTGGGGCGAGCGGACGGGCGCTTCATAGTCGCTCTTACCAAAAAGGGAGAGTTTCTTGTCGCCTTCATCCTCGGCGATTTTCCAGGCTGCCGGGTCCGTCATGGTCCAGGCCTTCAGGTCACCGGAAAAATCCGATTCGAAGAGCAAGGGGAGCGCCGAAGCGCTGTCTTTCGAATCATCGGCCAAGGCCATCGGGGCAAACACGGTTGCAAGTAGAAGGGCAAAATGAAAAGGGATACGCACAGGGATTTACCTCCGGTTGAATAGGATTCAAGCAGCCAAAACAAAGAGAGCCTCAGTGTATCGAAGACCGGAGGTGGGCGCAAGGAGGAGACGAAAAAAATCCCCTCCGAAGAGGGGATGCACTTGTGCAATTATTCGTTTAAGGACTCGAAGGGTGGGGGATTGGGGCCCAGATGATAAATCTGCACCTTCATGAGGCCCGCTTCGCTGTCCAGGCGACGCATGGCAGCAAAAGAAAGGTCGATGACGCGATCTTTGACGTAGGGGCCGCGATCGTTGAGTTTACAGACGACCGACTGGCCATTTTCGGCGAGCACGAGGTAATAGTGGCCGAATTCGCCATCAATCATGGCGCAGGTCAGGAGATCGTCTCGCAGGGGCTCTCCAGAGGCGGTGAGGGCACTGCTGCTCGCTACGGTATAGTAGGAGGCAACCCCCTCGGCGACCGGTTGCAGCGGTTGCTGCGACAGGATCATCAGGGCAATCAATTCAAACATGGATACTGGTCACTCCGTGTGGCCGACAATCCTGTATCTCACACACACAACAGGATAGTCGAAACATCGGCTGAATCAGGGGGCGCATTGCAAATGGGTTGCAGCAGTGGGTGCAGGGAACGCACGCACCGGGCTGTCACAGGACTACCAACCTGTCAGACAGCGTCGCCCAATCGTCTTATAGAAGCGATAGATTAACTGCTTTTTGTAAGCTCTCGTCTGATGGACTCTAAAACGCCCACCGCTAATCGAACTTGTGCTCGGTTACCACTTCCCAAGATCGTTATATCCCAAGTATAGCGTCTTTCGGGAGTGTCGAAAATCACCATTGCCACGCCGTCATCCGTTGAGAGATGGCAGACGAGCGTGCAGTTAGCCCCAGAGTCTAGCAGTTTCTGACGGGCCTCGTCAAGTGCGGCCTCACTGTCCCGGGGCGCGCGCGCCGGGGGCAGCACCCGACCCTCGGCGATGACGTCGGGGTTGGCCTGCAACAATCGGTGTGCGATCAGCCCTCCGGTGAAGGATTCGGAAATGCCAAGACGCCAGCCGCGCGCTTGAAAGAGATCGGCGACCTTAGCTTCCAGCACGTCGTCTTCTTCGCCCATAATGCGGCCCTCGAGTCGCTGGGTGACGGCTGCCGCAACGGGGGCTATCAAGGCGCGGGCGTGGGCATCGTCATCGGCCTTCGCCGTAATACGGATGCGCACGAACTCCGGCGATGCCAGGAGCCCGACGGTCGGGTTGATGGCCTCATTCATCAGATCACCAATGGCATCGTCCACGGCGGACTCGCCCATGCCGCAGACTTTCAGCACATGGGAGACTACGGTGCCCGAGATATCAAATTTGTTTTTGAGATAGGGGAGCACACTGTCATGCAGCATGGCCTTCAGTTCGTGTGGTACGCCGGGCATGCAAATGATCACGCCCCGCTCACTCTCTACGATTACGCCCGGTGCGGTGCCGTTTGGGTTTTCGATGGCAATGGCACCCTTGGGCAGTGTGGCTTGTTTCTTGTTAT